>JACRMK010000024.1 GCA_016235055.1 Chloroflexota bacterium
ACGCCCGGCACAGCCGCTCACCTGCTTGAGGCCGAGACAAGCGGCTGGAGACCTAACACGGGTTCAGCCATCAACCCGTGCCTCCCCAACGACTTTCTCGGTGATTTCGATGGCCATCCTCACGCCCGGCTTCTAGTGCATTTATAACGAGGGCCTTGTGTGACAAATCGTCGTGCAGCGGCACATTATCGTCGCGAATTAGCGCAAGCGTTCGCACAACCAGGTCGTTTAAAGATTCATTAGGCACTTGACATGCGATCAAACCGCAATATAATCCCCAGCAATGATGATGTCCTATATCCTATATCCTATATCCTATCAAGGATCGACTTGAGTTGGGTGCGAAGAATCAACATTTCAGTAGGCTATACTCACTGTTTTATGCCTCAATGCGTGTGGCGATAGCCGCATCGGGCAGCCATTTTTTCCCGATCACGGAGAGCCATCAGTGACTAATCACGTCTATGGCATCAAGAAAGTACCATCGCACTCTCTTCGACGACAGGCATATCAGCAAATCAAGGACTTGATCGTCCACAACAAGCTTCGCCCCAATCAGGAAATCGTCATCGATCAATTGGCGCGTGAACTTGGGATGAGTCATACGCCGGTGCGCGAGGCGCTGATCAAACTGGAACTGGACGGTCTGGTCACGATGGAACGGCACCGCACGCCACGCGTATCGGAAATCCGGATGGAAGACATTCGGGAGATGTACCAGGTACGCATGCTGCTAGAGGGCTGGGCGGCCGCCCAGGCGGCGGGCAACCTCAGCGACGCACAACTTAGTGAGTTGTCTGATCTGTTGGAGCGGGCGCTCGCGGAAGCCCGCGAGCATCGCTACGAAATCCATCTCACGGCCGACCTGGACTTTCACGACACCCTCATCAGCGCAGCGCCAAACGAGCTTTTCAAACGCCTGGCCATTGCCGTGACCGACCAAACGCTCCGGCTGCGCTCGCTGGTGCAGACGGTGGCCACCCAGCACATCGAGCAGATCGTCGCCGAACACGGCGCGATCCTCAATGCGTTGCGGGCCCGCAATCCGGAATTGGCTCGGCAGTGCATGGTCGCGCATCTCGACGCCGCCATGGGCCGCACTCTCGAGACATGCGAGCGCGAGGCCAGCGGGATACTACAGCCGCAGAAGAAATAGAGACACCCAAAGAACAAGCGTTCCGCGGCTTATTGGCATGGGCGCACATCCGATTGGCTTTTTTGAGCGCTTGTTGCGTATCCCCAGATTACGATGAAAAGGAGGTAGACCTCACAAATCCTACAGACTTGCGCCAGTGTATGTCGGCAGGTCAGGTGCTGCCTGGATGAAGCGTGCATGCACCAATGCACTCCTGCATCCTTAGTTAAAGGAGAAGAGAATGAATCACTGGAAACTGCCCGCTTTCCTGGTCATTTTCACTGTCCTGATCGCGGCTTGCGGACCCGGTAGCTCACCAGCCGCTGTCGTGCCGCAGCCAACCTCGGCTGTGAAACAGGTGGCTAAGCCAGGCGGTAATTTGCGCTACGGAAGCCGCGCTGCGGTCACCATGCTCGATCCCAGCATCCACTCATCGGCGCCTACGGGGCCGATCTCAGACCAGTTATATGACCCTCTGATCTGGCAACCCGAGCCAAACAAGTTTGTGCCGGGCCTGGCTGAAAGTTGGGAGATATCGCCTGACTCCAAAGTCTATACACTCCATCTGCGGAAGGATGTGAAGTTCCACGACGGCACTCTGCTTAATGCGGCCGCAGTGAAGTTTAGTCTTGACCGCATCGTTGATCCCAAGACCAAGTCGCTGCAAGTGGCTGCCATAGGACCCTATGACAAGTCTGAGGTCGTGGACGAATATACGGTCAAGATCACACTGAAATCAACGTTCCCGATCTTCCTGAATCAACTCACTACGCGAGCGCTCTCGCCGTCATCACCGACCGCCGTCGCCAAGCTGGGCGATAAGTGGGCCCGGTATTCCGTGGGTACCGGACCGTTCCGGGTGAAAGCGTGGCCGGACGACAACACCCTGGTCCTTGAGCGCAACCCCGACTACAAGTGGGGGCCGTCGTTCCTGAACCATCAGGGGCCGGCCTACCTGGATACCATCACGTACAAATTCATTGCCGAAGGTTCGACGCGCCTCATCGCCCTCGAATCGGGAGAGGTTGATATCATTGATGAACCGCCGCCCGAAGAAGCCCAGCGCCTGAAGACGGACACGCGTTTTCGCGTCGACGCGGTAGTCATCGGTGGCTTACCGCAGGTGTTGAATATCAACGTCTCGCGCCCACCGACGAACGAGCTGGCCGTGCGACAAGCGATGTTGTACGCTGTGGACCGCAAGTCGATGGCGAAACTGATCTTCTTCGGCGCGCTGCCGCCCGCGAATGGCCCGTTCTCGTCGGGCTCGTGGGCCTACTGGACTGGCGTGGAGAGTATGTACAACTACGATCTAGCCAAAGCGAAGAAGCTGCTCGACGACGCCGGCTGGATCCTCAATACCAAGACGGGTATCCGCGAGAAAAACGGCCAGCCGCTGCGCATCCGGCACGTTACATCCACCGGCTACAATTCCGAGAAACCGGCGACGTATGTCCAGGCCGCATTGAAAGAAGTGGGGATTGACGACGTGGTCGAGGCCATGGCTTACGAGGCGTCGGCTAAGCGCTATGCGGATAACGATTTCGAGTTGGCGCGCCTGGGCTATACCGGATTTGATCCCGATGGATCGATCCGCGTCGCGTTTCACTCGTCGCAGATTACCCAGGGCGGCCTGTTCAATCGCTCGCACATCAACGATCCCAAGATTGACGCGTTGATTGACCAGGGCGCTGCTGAAACCGACGCGGCCAAGCGCAAGGAGATCTACCGGCAGTTGCAGCAAATCATCATGGACCAGGCGCTGATCATTCCGGTCAACGAGCAGGTTCTCTATCAGGTGTTTAGCGTCAAGGCGGTCCAAGATTTCAAGACCAGCACACCGGGTCAGGGTTCGCCATATTTAGTCGATGTGTGGCTGGACCAGGCAGCGAAGTAGCACGGATGGCCGGGTGAGAGACGCCTCTCACCCGGCTGCCTCAAATGCTGGCCGTGTGTTAATCTATGGCTGCGCCTTAAAGGCTTCGGCCCGCAGCACTGTGAAGCAAGCCATCCCGCAGCGCCAATCGGCACGGGACTGACACCAGGCGTTTTCAGGCAGTTGTCAGGCAATCGCAGCAGCGAGGTTACAGATGTCGGCATACATTCTACGACGCGCGACGCTGACCGTTCCGGTCGTGCTGGGCGTTACACTATTTGTTTTTCTCATGCTTCACTTCCTGCCCGGCGACCCGGTGCTGATGATGTTGACCGAGCAAGCCGGGCAGACTGCCCCAAGCTCATCGACGAATATTTCTCAGGAGACCTACAACAACATGCGGCACGAACTGGGGCTTGACCAGCCGCTCGTCGTGCAGTACGGCCGGTTTCTCTGGGGTGTGGTGCGCGGCGATCTGGGACATTCGTTTCGCAGCCAGCAGCCCGTTGCGGACATGATTCTGCGTAACCTGCCCTACACTTTTACACTGGCCGTGGTCAGTCTGGGCGTCTCCTTGACGCTCGGCCTTTTGCTGGGCATCGTGGCTGCGATTAAGCGCGATACCTGGATCGATGGCGTTGCGATGACGCTGGCGGCGCTCGGCGTTTCCATGCCTTCTTTTTGGCTCGGCATCATGCTCCTGCTGATTTTCGCGCTGCAGTTGAGGCTGCTGCCAGCGGTGGGGCTGGCTTCCGACTGGCAGTCTCTCATTCTGCCCGCCATCACGCTCGGCTTCGGCTCCTCGGCCACGATCGCTCGCCTCATGCGCTCCGGCCTGGTCGAAGTGCTTCATCAAGACTACGTGCGCACTGCCCGCGCCAAGGGCCTGGTGGAGAAAGTTATTATCCTGCGCCATGCGCTCAAGAATGCGCTCATCCCGGTCGTCACGGTGGTGGGGTTGCAGTTCGGCGCCTTATTGAGCGGCACCGTGGTGATTGAGACGGTCTTTGCGCGTCCGGGCATTGGACGGATGGCCGTACAGGCGATCCTTGAAAAGGATTTCTCGGTCGTGCAGGGCGTCGTATTGTTCACGGCGACGACTTATGTCATCGCGAACTTCCTTGTCGACCTATCCTACGCTTGGCTCGATCCGCGCATCCGTTATGAGTAGTCACTTCGGGAAACGGCTCTTAGCGAACAAAGGCGAACACGATGACCGCACCGCCAAGCGCTGTTTCCACGGCGCTTAACCGACAACTCCAACAACGACCGGAGGCCAGCCCGACCACGCTCGCCTTGCGCCGCCTGGTTCGCAAGACCGCGCCCATGATTGGTCTCAGTCTGCTGGTCATCATCATCATCTCGGCTGTCTTCGCCCCGCTGCTAACGCCCTACGATCCCGCGAAGTTGGCGCCGCGCGATGCGATGCAACCGCCGTCGCTGGAGCACCCCTTCGGCACCGATCAGTTTGGCCGGGACCAGCTCACACGCATCTTATTCGGCGGACAGCTTTCCCTGCAGGTGGGCTTTCTCAGTGCGGCGATTGGTTGCATCATCGGGATCTTCCTGGGCGCGACAGGCGGTTACGCGGGCGGCTGGATAGACGAGGGGATCGGCCGCCTGATGGATGTGATGCTGGCATTCCCGGGCATCCTGCTGGCGCTGGCGATCGTAGCCGTGCTCGGGCCCAGCCTGACTAACCTGATGATCGCGGTGGGTGTCTCCTCGATTCCTGGCTTTGCCCGCCTGGTGCGCAGCGAGACCCTGAGTACCAAGAAAAAAGATTACGTGCTCGCCGCCCGCGCGTTGGGCTGCAAGCATGTAGCGATCGTGTGGCGCCACATCATTCCCAATATCACAGCCTCGATCCTGGTTTATGTGACGCTGCGCGTCGCTACGGCCATCCTGGCCAGCGCGGCTCTGAACTACCTGGGGCTGGGCGCTAAACCTCCCACGCCGGAATGGGGACTGATGCTGGCGGAATCACGCGACTTCATTCGCCGCGCCTGGTGGCTTGCCACCTTTCCCGGTCTCTCGATCATGCTGCTCGTGATCTCCGTTAACCTGTTAGGCGATGGGCTGCGTGATGCCTTCGACCCCTGGCTCAAGGGTAAATGAGCGATGAACCATCGGCTCCGAAAGGACAAGCAACGGTGTCTATGTCAAGTCAAGGCCCGCGCCGCCTGATGAGCGCCAGTCATCTGTTCGACGGTGTGGCCGCACTCGCTACAGAAGGCGCGGTCGTAGTGAATGGCGATCGGATCGAGGCCGTTGGTCCGCGCGCCGCATTGCTACAGCAGTTCGGCGCGGATAATCTGACCGCCGAGCATTTCGATGGCTGCACCGTGATGCCCGGTCTCATTGAAACCCACGTCCACCTGATCTTGCCGGCCAACGGCGATTCGTTTGTCGAGTATTGTCAGAATCCCGACGAGTTGTTGCTGCTGACCGCGGCCCACAACGCGTCGCTCTGTCTCCAGTCCGGCTTTACAACGGTCGTCGATCTGGGCGCCAGAGGCACGATTGTTTTCCGGCTACGCGACGCTATTCAGAAGAAGATCCTGGCGGGTCCGCGCCTGTTGCTCGTTGGTCGCCCGCTGACGATCACCGGCGGTCACTGCTGGCCCTTCTTGGGCGAGGCCGACGGAGTCGACGGTGTGCGCCATGCGGTGCGGCAGCTTTGCAAGGAAGGCGCAGATCTCATCAAGGTGATCGTGACCGGTGGTGGTACGCCCGGCAGTGACAGCCGTCGTCCAGCCTACTCCCTGCCCGAGTTGTGCGCCGCGGCGGACGAAGCCCATGCGCGCAATCGCAAGGTGTTCGGCCACTGTAGCGCGATCGCCGGCACAACACAGGCGCTCGACGCCGGCTTCGACTTGATCGCGCACTGCCATTTCCAGACTCCGGACGGCCGGAACGAATTTGACGAGCGGTTGGCGCACCGCATCGTCGAACAGGGCCTGTATGTGAATCCCACGCTGCAAACCAACCGCGTCCGCGGCGACGCACGGATCATCGGCCGTCTGCCCGCCGACGCGCAACGTCCAGCCTTCGAGGCCTGGAGCGCACGCTACGCCAAGATCACGTACAACTTCTCGCGGTTGCATCAGATGGGCGTGCGCTTGATCTGTGGTTCGGATTCCGGCTGGGGCTGGTCGGCGTTTGGCGACAACTGCCTGGAGCTGGATGCCATGGTGGCCGCCGGTATGAGCGCGCCGGAGGCGCTCGTATCGGCGACCAGTCTGGCCGCCGACGCGCTTGGCTGGGGAGACCGTATCGGCCGGCTCGAGCCAGGCAAGTCGGCCGATCTGCTGGTGGTCGCCGGCGACCCGACGCAAAATATCAGGGCTCTCAAAGATGTGCGCGCTGTCTGGCTAGAAGGTCAACGCGTGGGCGCGCAGCCCATGCTAACCTAACTTGAGGTGATGCGATGACACTGGCGATAAAAGCTGGGAAACTGATTGACGGGACCGGCAAGGCACCCTTGGCGAATGCCGTCATCCTCGTCGAAGGTACAAAGATCACACAGGTCGGCCCGGCGCATTCGGTCCCCATTCCACCCGGTGCGCGGGTCATTTCCGCGGCTAACAGAACGGTCATGCCAGGCATGGTGGATGCCCATGTCCATGTGCAGGGCAAAGGCGGATCCAACCGGCGGGCCTCGCTCATCGCGGAAGTCCAGGAGATGAACGAGACCGTTACGCTGCAAGCGTACGTCAATATGCGAGAGACCCTGGAAGCCGGCTTCACGACCGTCCGCGACCTGGCCGCGCGCAGCTACGTCGCCATCGCGCTGCGCGAAGCCATCAATAGCGGTATGGTTGAAGGCCCGCGCATGCGTGCATGCGGCCAGGGACTCTGTATTACGGGTGGGCACATGGACGCCACGCGCTGGCGGCCGGAGGTCAATATTGCCGGCCGCACGGGCGTGGCCGATTCGCCCTGGGAATTTCGCCAGGCGGCGCGCCATCAGATCAAGATGGGCGCAGACTGCATCAAAATCAATGCGTGCAGCGGCGCGCATCGCAACCGGCACAAGCCCGACGAGCCGTTCGCGCAGGAGATGACCCTCGAAGAGATGAAGGCCGTATGCGACGAAGCGCACAAGGCGAACCTCCTGGTGGCCGCCCACACAGCCGGCGGCCAGGGTATCACGGACGCCATCCTGGCCGGGGTGAATAGCCTGGAACATGCGCACTGGCTTACGGAGGAGCAAGTTGATCTGATGGCAGAACACGGTACCTTTTGCGTACCCACCCTGATCGTCGTTGCCCATCAGTTGGCGGTCGGCAAAGAAGCGCTGGGCGCCAGCGACGAATCGTGGGCCTGGTTGAATATGGCCATGGAAGCCAAGTGGCGTAGTCTTGAACGAGCCCGCAAAGCGGGGGTAAAGATCGCGGCGGGTACGGATGCCGGGTTTGTGGTTGCCCATGGTCAGAATGCCGCCGAGATGGAGCTGCTGGTCAAAGCGGGCCTGTCGCCGATGGAGGCGATTGTCGCCGGGACCGCGTTGAGCGCGGAATGCGTTGACATGGCCGACACGGTGGGGACGATCGAGGCGGGAAAGTTCGCGGACTTTGTGTTCGTGGATGGCGATCCGCTTCAGGACATCCGGTTACTTCAACGGCATGAGTGTATCAAGACGGTAATCAAAGGGGGCGAGGTGGTCGTCGAGCGAAGTTAGAGGGCAGAGGCCACGTATCGTGAGCGCGGTTCCCGCAGACTACCGGGAAGCAGACAGATTTTCAGGCATGCCACCAACCTATGGATAGCTATACCCTGCTGGAGAAACTGTGCAATATTCCGGGTGCGCCGGGATTTGAAGATCAGGTGCGCGAGTCGATAGCCGCCCTGGTGACGCCGCTGGTTGATGAGGTGCACACAGACGCTCTCGGGAATCTGTTGGTCACCCGGCGGGGCAGGACGGATTTCAAAATGATGCTCGATGCGCATATGGACGAGATCGGGTTCATGGTACAGCACATCGACGAGCGGGGGTTTATCCGCTTTACGCCTCTGGGCAGTTGGGATGCGCGGCTGCTTCCCAGTCACGCGCCGACCATATATACGCGGGAAGGCCGAAGCTTTCAAGGCGTGATCGGCACGGCCCCACCCCACATCCTCAAACCAGCCGAGCGCGAAACCGTAATCTCGATGGAAGACATGTTCATCGATATCGGGGCGACGTCCAGTCAAGAAGTTGGTGAACTGGGCGTGCGGGTGGGGGATCCGATCGTCATCCAGTACCCATTCCGCCGCATTGGCCAAGACACCGTGATTGGCAAAGCGCTCGATGATCGCATCGGCTGCGCCTTGATCATCAAGACGCTGGAGGCATTGCACGAAGCTGAGATCGATGCAACGATAGTAGGCGCGTTCGTCGTCAGCGAGGAGCGTGGAATGATCGGCGCGCGCACCGCCGCGTTTCAGATCGAGCCTGATCTAGCCATAGCCCTGGAAGCGGGTGTTGCCGCCGATATCCCCGGGGTTGCTGAACCACGGCAGCCAACCGGATTGGACAAGGGGCCAGCTCTCACCGTCGCCGATAATAGCTTCATTGTGCCGCGCAATATGGTCCGCGCGTTGGAGCGTATGGCGGAACACGAGGGGATTCAATATCAAATCAAGCTTCCCGGCACAGGCGGCACCGACGCCGGGGCCATTCATCAAGTGCGGGGCGGTGTCTTCACAGGCGTTCTATCCGTCCCTTGTCGGTATATCCACTCGCCGTTTAGCATGTGTCGGCTGAGCGAATTCGACGCGACCTCTCGGTTGCTGACGGCGTTCTGCCGCGCGGCGCCGATCGATGGGTAGTCAGCCCCTCGTGCGGTCCTTGTGCCAACACCCGCAGCGCGCCAAGTCAATTGTGCTCTTGGGTGCAATCTTTTATGCGACACGCTCGCCAAACAAACATCCCATTCGCAGGAGTAACCGGTGTCTGAACCTCTTACCATCGTAATCGCCACGCCGCTCGAGGCGGTCCACGTCGCGCAGATCCGGGCCGTGGACCCGCGCATTCGAGTGCTGCACGACCCCGAGTTGTTACCGACGCCGCGCTACCATGCGGACCATACGGGCGACCCCAATTGGAAGCGCACGCCGGAACAGGAGCAACGCTTCCTGGCGATGCTCGCGCAAGCCGACGTCATGTTCGACTTCGACCGCACGCACCTGCGCGACCTGCGTAGCATCGCGCCGCGCATGCGGTGGGTGCAATCGACCAGCGCCGGCATCGGCCAGATGATCAAGCGCGCCGGGCTCGACCAGGCCGGCATGATATTCACAACGTCGAGCGGCGTGCACGCGCGGCCGCTGGCGGATTTCTGCCTGATGGCGATGCTGATGTTCGCCAAGAACTACCAGTGGATGGAGCGCGATAAGCAGGCGAAGCACTGGGAACGCTACTGCGGCGAGGAGCTGACCGGCCAGACGCTGGCAATCGTCGGACTCGGCCGCGTCGGCCAGACGGTGGCTCGGCACGGCAAGCGGATGGATATGCGCGTCGTCGGGATGAAGCGCACGTCGGGCTCCGTTTCCAACGTGGATCGGGTGTACGCCCAGTCGGAGCTGCATGCCATGCTGGCCGAGGCCGACTTCCTGGTGCTGATCGCTCCGCACACCGCCGAAACCGAGGGACTGATCGGCGAGCGCGAGTTGGCCGTGATGAAGCCGTCAGCGGTACTGATCAATATTGCGCGGGGGACGCTGGTTGACGAAGAGGCGCTGGTGCGCGCCCTGCGGGAGCAGCGCCTGGCAGGCGCCGCGCTCGATGTCTTCCGGCAAGAGCCGCCGCCGCAAGAGTCGCCGCTGTGGGCGATGCCCAACGTGATCGTAAGCCCGCACTCAGCGAGCACCGTCCGGCAAGAAAACGCTCGCATAACGGACCTATTCTGCGACAACCTCCGCCGCTTTCTCAGTAACGAGCCGCTGCGCAACGTGCTCGACACCGAGAAATTGTACTAGCGCGGGTGTGCGCGCTGCGCTCGCCTTTGGCCCTGCCGCCGGGCACGTCAACGGCACAAAAGACTTGACCGGAAACCACCATGCGCTATGTGCTTCGTCGTTTGCTACAAACCATCATCGTCGTCTTTGGGGTGAGCATCGTCGCCTTTGGGATGACTTATCTGACCGGCGACCCCACCGAAGTCATTCTTGGCGCCGGCGCCGACCAGATGACGGTCCAGCAAATCGAGGAGTTCCGGGTCAAGATGGGATTTGACCGTCCCTGGTATGTGCAGTACGTCGATTTCGCCGCCAAGGCGCTGCGGGGCGACTTTGGCTACTCGTTTGTCCGCCACCAACCGGCCTACCAGGTCATCACCGAGCGATTGCCGGCGACGATCCAGTTATCCGCATTCGCGATGGTGATCTCGGTGCTGTTTTCGATCCCGCTGGGCGTCATTTCCGCAACGCGCTCTAACACCCTGCTCGACTATCTCGTGACGATAGTCGCGTTAATAGGGCAGTCGGTGCCCAGCTTCTGGCTGGGCATCCTGTTGATCCTGTTTTTCGGAGTGACGTTGAAATGGCTGCCTATTTCCGGCAGCGGCAGTTGGGAGCATCTCATCATGCCCGGAATCACACTGGCCGCGTTTTCCATTGCGCGAAATATGCGCCTGACGCGCGCCGCGATGCTGGAAGTCATGCAGATGGATTTTGTGCGCACCGCGCGCGGCAAGGGTATTTCTGAGAACCGTGTCATCTATAACCACGTGCTTCGCAACTCGCTGCTGCCGATCGTGACCGCGATCGGTCTGCAGATGGGCTTCCTGCTGGGCGGCTCCGTGATCACCGAAACCATTTTTGGATGGCCTGGCGTGGGCCGCGAGATCGTCGCGGCGATTGGCTCTAAGGACTTCTATGTGGTGCAAGCGGGTGTCATTATGCTTGCCCTGATATTCACGGGCGTCAATTTATCCGTAGACTTGGCGTATGGCTGGATCGATCCCAGAATCCGGCACGAGTGAGGCAGCCGATGGCCGTTGCTGAATCGAGCGCGGTTAGAACGCAATCGCTAGGACACCAAGCTATCAGACGGCTCGCGCGCAGTAAAATCGCGCTGGCAGCGGCGTTTGTTTTTCTGGTCGTTTCGTTGGGCGCGATTTTCGCTCCGTTCATTGCGCCTAACGATCCGGCCAGCCTGGCGTTAATCCGGCGGCTGAAGGAACCCGGCTACGTGGATGCCGCCGGAAAACAGTACTGGCTGGGCACCGACACAATCGGACGCGACGTGTATAGCCGCCTGGTATACGGAGCACGCGTCTCGCTGGTGGTGGGGCTGTCGGCCGTGCTGGTCTCCGGCACGGTCGGCGTGCTGTTCGGATTGATATCCGGTTTTTATGGCGGCTGGTCCGATGATCTCCTCATGCGCCTCGCGGACATTCAGCTATCGTTTCCATCGATTCTGCTGGCGCTCGCGATCCTGGCCGTGCTCGGCGCCGGATTGGAGAAGCTGATAATCGTGCTGGGCCTGACCGGCTGGGTGCAGTATGGCCGGATCGTTCGCGGCCAGGTGCTATCGGTTAAGCAGGACGAGTTCGTGGTGGCAGCCCGGGCCATCGGGCAGCGCGAGTGGCGAATCCTGTTCCAGCACATCCTGCCTAACATTTGGAGTCCTGTGATTGTCATCGCCAGCTTTTCAGTGGCGAGTAACATCGTGGCCGAGGCGTCGCTTAGCTTTCTGGGGGTGGGCGTCCCGCCGTCGATCCCAAGCTGGGGTGTGATGCTGGCGGACGGCCGACAGTACATCGGTATCGCGGAATGGTTGACGATCCCGGCTGGCGTGGCGATCTCGTTGACCGTGCTATCCATTAATATTCTGGGCGACTGGTTGCGCGACTTCCTGGACCCGCGGCTGAAGAATATCATGTGAGTGGTGATTTGCTATCGCTCACCCGGTTCGGGCAATTGCCATGCGGCCACACAGCTGGCCTCCAACCGTTTACAAACTGCATTACCTTTAAGCTAAGCGTCGGATGCGCGCCAGGCGCTGGGAAAGCTCAATGCCCATAGGTCAAGGAGGTGCGAAGTAGCGAGGAATAAATCGAATAGATGCTGCCGCAATCCAATCTGAGGATCAGGCCTGAGTTGTGGCCCCCGGAAGTCAAGGACTAGCAAGAATAGGCCTGATCGCAGTCTAGCTGCTCAATCGGATAACAGGAGAAAACATGAAGATCAGATCGTCGTTCAAGCGCATGACAATCACAATGCTGTTCGCGCTGCTGCTCGCGGCCTGCGCGCCGGCCGTGGCGCCCACAAAGGCCCCCGGATCGGCCGCCACAAGCGCGCCTGCTGTCCCGACCACCGCGTCGGCTGCTGCCACCAGTGCGCCTAAACCGTCCAAACCGGTCGTCGTGCTGCTCAATGCGGAACCGGTGAGCTACGACAACATGTTCACCCAGTCGGACGCGCACATGAGCCTCACGATCCACGAGGGGCTATTCCGCCTGGACAACGACGGCAACATCGTTCCCGCGCTCGCCGAGTCGATCAGGAATATCGACCCCCTGAACTGGGAAATCAAAATCAAGAAAGGCCTCGTATTCCACAACGACGAGCCCATCAATGCCGACGCCGTCGTGTTTACCTTCAAGCGCGCGCAGGACCTTTTTGCGGCCGGCAAGGGTGACCTGACGTTCGCGCTGGGCGCCCTGCAGTATGAAAAGGTCACCAAGGTCGACGATTACACCGTGCAGTTCAAAATGAAAGTGCCCGACCCGGTCATTACCTCGCACCTTGTCAATCCCGAGGTCTCGATCCTGCCGCCGAAATACTATACTGACAACACCCCCGAGCAGGTTACCTACAAGCCGATGGGCGCAGGAGGCTATAAGGTCATATCGTACAAAGCCGGCGAGGGCACTGTGCTGAAAGCCTTCGACAAGTACCGCCTGGGCAAACCGCCCGTCGACGATATCATCGTCAAGGCGGTCCCGGATGTTGCCGCACGCCTGGCCGAAATCAAAGCCGGCACGGCAGACCTCATGGCGGGCGTGCCGGCGGATCTGAAGAAAAGCCTGGAAGCGACGCCGGGTGTAAAGGTCATATCGGCGGCGAGTTTCAACCGCGCCTTTGTCGCGATCAAGCAGGGCCGCCACCCTGCGCTGGCCGATGTGCGTGTGCGCCAGGCGATGAACTACGCCGTCAACTGCGATGAAATCGCCAAGACCCTGTTGGGCGGGCTGGCGCAGTGCCGGATCGACCTCATCAACACGCCATACAACAACCCGAGCTTGAAGCCGTTTCCATACGATCCCGCCAAGGCCAAGCAGTTGCTGGACGACGCCGGTTGGAAGGTGGGCGCGGATGGCATCCGTGCCAAGGATGGCAAACGCCTATCTTTGCAGATGAACACGCCCAACGGCTCGTACTTGGCGGACAAAGAGGCGGCCCAGGTGATGGTGGATTACTGGAAAGCGGTCGGCATCGAGATCAGTGACCTCGGCGTCGTCGATAGCGCAACGTACGCCAAGATGCGCGAGAAGCAGGGCGCCGGCTACCGCGACCTGATGATGAGCTCGTCGGGACCGGACTATACCTGCCAGGGCGATGCGCTGCTGGTGCAGAAAGACTCCGGCTCGAACCGCATGAGCTGGGTCGATGACAAGTTCGAAGCCATGTTTAAGGCCTTCACACAGGAGTTTGACCAGAGCAAATGGCAGAAGATGTGCTGGGATATGGAAGCCTACGCTGGTGACCAGGCCCCGGTCGTCTGGTTGTACACCCTGCCCTCGCTTTATGGCGTATCGTCCAGGCTTGATTTCGCTCCGCGCGGCGATGGCCGCATGTACTTGAACCTAGTGCTGAAAGGCGTGAAGAACTAATCGCGCTCCTGATGCAACAGAGAATCTCCCGCACCGGATGGGGCGTGCGGGAGATTCTCTTGGCTCATGTCCAGAATTAGTGCAGCGTGACGAGCGCTCTGATGAAGGCCGGAGTGATTTTCTTAAGATTGATGCTGAACTCACAGACCGCAATGTATTGCGCTAGCTTGTGCTTATGCACGCCACGGAACGGGCGCATGAAATTGCGGACGCTGGTCCAGGTACCTTCCATCGTATTCACATGAACTTCGCGGATGCCATCGCCGTCATCGTCGCGTGCCCATTCCTTGAGTCCGTGTGAAACCGTGACGTGCTTGCGGCGCAGGCGCGTGTAGCCGATCCATTCATCCGTATTGACTTCGCTGTCCGCGTGGGTAAAAGACTGCACATGTTTGCGTAGCGTCTCGGCATCGGTCCGTTCGACCACGCGCAAGCGCACTTGGCCGCTGCGCCGTCCCACCCTGCCAACAATCGGTGGTCGATCATTGGCATAGGTACCATGTCCGCGCCGCTTGTTAGCGCGCCGGCGCGGGGGCGCTCGGCGCGTCTGCGTTCAGCGGCGTTTTGCAGTCCGTCAGTTCGGCCGCCGGGCAGGCGCGCCGCCTGCTGCCGACGTTCAGCGCGGACGCAAACTCGTTCGGCCGATTGGTCGGGCAGGACGGACAGGTCCTGCCGCAGCAGAATGCCGTGCCTACCCCCGCACCGGCCGGCAAGCATCGCTGGGTGATGGTGATCGATCTTGCGCGCTGCGACGGCTGCCATCTCTGTACTGAAGCGTGCAACAGCATGCACAAAGCCCCGGAGGGCGAGGAGTGGATCCGCGTTTTCAAAATGCAGGATTCACGGACCAACGCCACGTTCTGGTTCCCCAAACCGTGCTTCCAGTGCGATAACTCGCCCTGCACGAAGGTATGCCCGGTCGGCGCCACCTACAAACGTGAAGACGGCGTGGTGCTGATCGACCAGGATCGCTGCATCGGCTGCCGTTATTGCATAGCCGCATGTCCATACTCCTCCCGCTTCTTTACGTGGGTCGAACCGGTGCAGACGCCGGAAGAGCGCGCGCTCCCCTACGATGTCGAAATGAACACGCCGCACCGGCGGGGCGTGGCGGAGAAGTTGTCACCGCCAGGATCAAAATCCCCAAAACGCCAGGATAAAACTCCCCACACCGGTCAAGTGGACAACCTTCAGCACCGAGGCGCTGCGCATGGAAGAAGTATTCACGCATCGGGAGTGCGTCGAACGGGCACGTCAGATCGTAGGTAAACCCGGCACTCGACGTCGCCGCCGTGCTGGCCGTTGCCGTTGTGCGACTCGATGGCGTTGCTGAGGATTGCGTGATGGCGCAGGCGCGCAGCATCCCGCGCAGTGCGGCCGCGCGGATGCGCAGAACACCTTGACCGGGCAGCAATTCTCAATTTGGCTTTGTACGGGTACTTTCCAATGCCGCTTGCGATGCGCTGGCTCTCAGGCGCTTGTCACGCAAGCTGGCCCGCCGAAAAAGTGGCGCTGCCCTCCCCCCGACCCCCTCCCAACTTCGTTGGGTGGCGCTGCCCTCCCCCCGACCCCCTCCCAACTTCGTTGGGAGGGGGCGAGATTCTTAGGGGAGAAGGGGCAGGGGATGAGGGGGCATATTGGCAGCCGACTCCAAAATGAGAATTGCTGTTGACCGGGCTGCAGGCAACGGCTAGAATGAATTTGCAGCGACAGTTTGTGCGCAAGCGTCGTTGAAGGTGGCGGCAGACACGGACGGAGCGGGTGTGGCGTCATGTCGGACCGTTGACCCGTCCGTCGCGAGTCATCGGCGGCGCCGACCAGTCACGTGGTGGCTCGCGCGATGCGGTTTGACGCTGGAGGCAATGCTATGATGCGCAATCTTATTCTGTGTGCACTGCCATGGATGCTGTGTCTGATGAGCGCATGCGAAAACGCGACCGTCACCGCCGCGCCACTCGCACCGCCAATTGCGACCGTCACCGCGCGGCCGGCCACCGCCGCGTCGGTCGCGCCAACCGGTTTGCCCGGCGGGACGGCCACCGCGGTGCCGCCTGAACTGGTCAGCCTGCAGGTTGCCGCGCAGGAGCTGTGTGCCGGCTTGATGATAAAACCCCAAATCACACCGGCTGACCGGGGATATGACCTGTCATGTGCGTTTGCGGCGGGGCACTCGACATCGGTGCGTATCCAGCCTTTTGACCGTCCGGGCGACGCTCAGGCGGCCTTTCGCGCCGCGGCCGCCGGGCACGACATCACGGAACTTCACGGCTACCCCCTCGCCAAGTGGATCCAGCCCGATGCCGCGCTCCAGCAAATGGGGGCGAAGTACCGGCGAGCCGTGTGGCAATTTGGCCGCTGGCTCATCAGCGTCAGCGCGTTCGACGACACGCACTTCGAGGTGGCGGTGGGACCGGATCGATTCATGGAGACGATCTATCGAGCCGCCGTTCAACAGCGGGTGAACCCGCCGTAGGGCCGCGCACCGAAACACGCGCACTCAGTGCGGCTAGTTCTTCCGCACCAGCGGTAGAAAGATCTTTACGCCTCCGTTCGTGACATTGATCTGCTGCGTCCGCTGATCCGTGAAACCCCAGCCCCAGCGCACGATCGCCGTTGACGTCAATGTACCCGTGTTGACCACCGTGGCCTGCAGCGTGATCGTGACCGGCTGCGAACCGGTCACGTCGCCCAGCCATGACATGTAGTAGCCAGTACTCGACGGGCCGACCGCCGCGCTGCCACTGCTCGCTATGATCGTCGCGCTATTGACGAGCAGCGGCGACAGGTATTGCGAAAACGTCACGTCGCTCAACACGCCGGTGCTGGTCAGTATGGTTCGGAAAGTGACCGGGTCGCCGACGGCCGCTGTAACGCGATTGGCCGTGGAGGTCAGGTTGTGCGCAGGCAGTAGATACACCGGCACGACCGGCGTGTAGGCAATGTTGCTCGCCCGATCCAGCGCCGCCGCCGAAATCAGATTCGCCCCTTGATGCACCACCACGTTCAATGCAAACGACCCGCCCGCCGTTGGTGTGATCACTTTGCCGTTGATCAGCACCGCCACATAACCGCTGTTGTCGCTTGCGTTGCCGGAGATCGACAGCGTCATCGTTGGTGCATTCGTCGTGATGATCGTTCGTGTGTTGGGATAGGTGAGGCTGATCGCCGGCGCAGTGGCATCAGCCGGGAACGGCACGGCATACGCGCGCGTGAGCTGTTCACCGTTGCCATCCTGGTCGGTGCTGCGCGCGAACAGGCGATAGTCGCCCATGGTCGTCGTCGGCACGGCGAAATTGAATGTGGCAAAGCCGGTCAGATCGCGTGTGGTATCCAGCAACGTCGACCCATTCGTCGCCGTCACTACCAGGTGGGTTGGCCCGATGCCGAATACAACCAATCGACCAGCCCCCGGTTGACCTGGCGCGTAGTTGCCATGATCCGTGGTCAGATCGACGAGATGGGTCCAGCCCACATCGAATTGAGCGGCGGCCCCCGCGACGCGCCATGTCTCGCCCGCAATGCCGATGTTGACTAGCAACCGATATGGCCCGGCGACGGGCGCGGACAAGACGCCGCTCACGGTAATCACGTTTAGCCCCGGCTGCAGGTTGATTGTTGGAGCAATCGAAGCCAGGCGCAGCACATCCCCATCGGGGGTGAAGATCAACGGGTTCACACGCAAGTTGTTGATCGGAAGGCTGCCTTCATTGAAGAATTCAACCGTCGCCGTGATCGGGTCGTAACGCCCGTAGCGCTGCCTGTCCAGCGTGATGTGACGCGTCGTGACGCTCCAGCCCTGCACGTCGACCCGATACGGCTGCGCCCGCCCGTTGAACATCGCCATGAAGGTGTATTGATTCGACTTGATTGAGGTGGGCAGCGTGAAGGTCAGCGTGTGCGTGCCCGTCACCACGCGGCCCAGCGCATCCCGTGGCGCGGTCCAAACAAGATAGCGGTTGACGCCCAGCGCCATCTCCACCGGCCCGAACACCGAGAAGCTCGCCATGGCGGTGTTGACGTGGACCGTCATGTTGATGGTATCGCCCGCGCGATACGCCGACTTGTCGAATGTGACGTATGAACCGCCGGCCGATTCAATCACTTGCACCGGCAGGCTGTCGATCATAATCGTGCGCTGGCCCGCTTCGCCGGGCGCGGGCAGATTGGAGAGCATCATGCTCGCGCGGCTCGTGGTGGTTGCACTGAAAGCGAACGCATACTGTATGACCTGGTTGGCCGACACCGTCACGGTGACAAACTGTTCAGTGTTCAGGTAGCCCAGCGAGAGGTGGTAGCTGCCGCTCAGTCCGGCGCGTTCCGTGAGCGTGACCGTGAGCAAGACCGGATCGCCCGACAGATAGAACGGCTGGTCAAGCCTCAGGTTCATGCTCAGGTCCGTACCGCTGGTCGTCACTTTGAAAGGCTGCCTCTGGTCAGCCACGACAACCTGGCCGGTATACTCACCAGCCGGCAAGTCAGATGGAACGCTCAGACTGAATGCAAAGGTCTCGGTCAGGAACGCGGTCGGCGTGACAATCCACTGCTGCGGCGCGTCGAACACTTGCAGCGCCAGGATGACGGGCGCGGAAGCGCCATCGTTCGCCACCGTGACCGCGACATTGAACGACTGCCCGGCGGCGGCTTTGCGCGGCGCTGGCGCACTCAGTCCGCCGGCCGGCGTGACGGTCACGCCAATGATACGGATACTGGCTTCTGCCGGCGCGGCTGTGTCTTGCATCGCCAGCGCGAGCGCGTCGGAATCGAGCAGGACGCTCCGCTCGTCCAGCAACTGGGCGATGAGTTGATGCCGGCCCGCTGGTATGTCTACCAGGAGGCTGCCTGTCAGCGTCTGTCCCGGCAGGAGCGCCACGCTTTGGCTAACGACCTGGCCCGTATCGAGCGCGAACCGTAGCTGAGCCAGCGTGAGCAGTGTGCCCGTGCCTGTAACGACGTACCCAACCGGAATCGTTCCCTTGAAGTTGGTGGCAGGCGGAATCAGCCGAACGGCGCCATCCAGGCCCCAGAGCATGGATTGAGCCAGGTCAAGGGCCAGGTCGCCGCGCACCGTCGCCGTCAACACGGTCGCTTGCGACACGCTCAGGCTGCGCGTGACGACGGTCGTTTGGCCGGGAGACACGGCGAGCGCTTGCGGCGCACCGCCCCCAATCGAGACGACGATGTTTGCGTCAACCCGCCCGGTGTTGCCGATGGTGACCGCAGCCTCGAAAGGCGCATAGGACGCGGTTCCAGGCACAGAGAGGCTGGCCGTGCCTTGCGGCGCGGCGATGACCAACGCCTCGGTGGCGCGCGCCTGGCCGGCCGTCGCCTCGAGCAACAGATCGTTGGAAGCCGTCAAGCTGGCAGTGTACGCTGTACCGGTTCCTGCGCCCAGGCTGACGGTCTGGCTCAAGATCGTCTGGCTATCGGCTTTCACCAACAGTGTGAACGTGTTGGTCGTCACGTCGGTGTTCGTCAAGCGCCCGGACACGCTGATGGCCTGGCCGGGACGATAGACGAGTTGGTCGGTTTGCAGCGTCAACTGAGCCGTGACCGGGTAGATGTAGAAGGGATAGCGCGACGCGCCCAGCGTTTGCGAAAGCGCCGATTGCAGCGTGGCTTGCAGCCAGTATTTGCCGGGTTGCAAGTCGAGCACGCCCACGGTCTCACTGATGACCTGGCTGTTTGCCGTACTGACTGAGACCGTCCGGGTCCACAACGCAGTCTCCGGGGTCGGAGCAACAAGGCGCGCGAAGTAGATGTCTTCGTCGGTCAGGCCGTTCGCATCGGGGCGGTTGTCACTCCAGATCACAACCGCGGTGCGGCCGGGGCCTGCGGCGAGGTTGGGATATGGGGTATTGTTTGGGGCATAGAATGGCTGCGGTACGATGACCGGACTGCTCCATGCCCCACCGGCCGGCCGCCAGGCCGCCTGGACGCTGGAAGCGCTCGGAGCGCCTGTTACCCGCACCCACGCGACCCAGAGATTTGCTTGAGCGTCCACACTCAGACTCGGCCACCCCTGAGAAGTCGCGTCCGCGATAGTTTGAGCGACGCTCCACGCTCCACCGGCCAGGCGATAGGTGAAATAGAGAAGCCCATCGACCGGGTTCCCATAAACAACATAGGCGGTGCCTGCCTGATCCACGGCAATGGTGGGATACTGTCCATTCGCTGGTGCGCCGGGTACATTGGTCAACTGTTCACTGGCGCTCCATACACCGCCAGCCGGGCGATAGGCAAACAAAACTTGTGCACTGCTGACATAGGCTCTCCAAACCGCGTAGGCATTGCCGGCGGCATCCACCGCAAAGTCAAGGGTACCCACGTCGGCAGAGATTGTTGGGCACGGCACATCGTTCACGCGCTGGTTGGTGCTCCACGTCCCCGTCACCGGGCGATAGGCAAAGTAGAAGTCATACGCGTTGGCTACGCTGCAATTCCGCTTGTCCGCCCAGATGGCATACGCGTTGCCCGCGGCATCCAGGGCAATCCGGGGATAGAGCTGGGCGCTGGTAAAGCCGCCGTCGTTCACCGGCTCGTTGAGGCCCCACGTGCCCGTCACCGGGCGATAGGCAAAGTAGATGTCGCCATTGGTATCCGTGCGCGTGTCACTCCAGATGGCATAGGCGTCGCCCTGGGCGTCCGCAGCCAGGCCCGATCCGAGCTTGAGTGTGCCCGTGACGGCGTTGACGCGCGTCCCAACACTCCATGTTCCAGTCAGAGGACGCGTGGCAAAATAGAGATCGTACTTATTGCCCGCCGTGCTATCGCGCGCGTCGCCCCACACGGCATACGCGTTACCTGATTCATCGACTCCAACCCGCGAGTACCGCTGTAGCGCCCCACCGCGTGGCGGGCTGACGCGTTCACGCGAGCCCCAGGCGCCATTCGCCGGCCGAAACATCGAATTGACTTCCTTATTCCACAGGAATGCCATGCGGCTGTTTCCGGCGGCATCCATCGTCAGCGACGACGCGGCGGTTGAATCGCTCTGGCTTACGAGCGTGCCGGTGATCCAGGCCGTCGCCGTCGCGGGTCGCGTGGCATACCAGATCTCGTAGGGATTGGGATACGGCCACGACTGCCAGATGGCGAGCAGATTTCCGGTGCCATCTACGGCAAGGTCGGGGTTGCTCTTTGCATTAGGCAGGTACTCAACGCGTTTTTCGGTCTCCCACGTTCCAGTCACCGAACGGGCCGAGGCAAAGATGGCGTTGCCAGAGCGATTATCCATCCATACCAGATATGCCCGCCCGCTCGAATCCACCGCCAGCGCCGGCGTGTTTTGCGCGGCCGTGTTGGTGATCACCCGCTCGTTCGCGCCCCACGTTCCCGTGACGTAGCGGGTGGCAAAATATATGTCGGCGTTGCCGTTTCGGCTGTCTTGCCAGGCCAGATAAACCTGGCCGGCAGCATCGACGGCGAGGTCGGGAGAACCGCGCACGCCCGTGCTCGAATCGTTCACGAGTTGGACGGCGCTCCACGCACCCGCCGCGCCCGCGGCGCGCGTGGCGAATTGGATGTTCGCACTGCCGGGATTTCCCCAGGCCATGTATAGCGTGCCGGTCAGGTCCACACCGAGGGTGATACTGCTGACAACCGTGGTCGTCACGCTCTCCTCGGTGCTCCACGTCCCGGACGTTCCGGCGGCACGGCGTGCATAGCGCAGGCCCGGCAGGATGGATTGGTTTAGGTCGGCCCACGCCATGTGGACAGCGCCCGACGCATCGATGGTCATGGCGGGCATACGACGCGGCACACAACTATCGGCGTTGCTATTGACTTGCTCGGCCTGGCTCCAGGTGCCTGTCACCGTGCGCGATGCAAAGTAGATGACGTAGTCGGAGATCCCACCGGTACACGCAATTCCCGTGGGCGCAGATGGACGAGGTTCGATCCAGACGGCATGCGCATTGCCGGCGGCGTCCAGAGTGATCTGGGGGTCGTAGTGCGTCACAAAACCAATCTCGTCATCGGTGTTGACGCGCTCGTTGGGCATCACCGTCAGCGCACGGGTTTCGGCCCGCGTCACACGCAGCGCCAGCGTCCCGCTCAAATCCCCGTTAGCCGTCACCTGGCCCTGCGCCAGGATTGACTGGCCGGGCGAGTAGCTGGCCTGGTCGGTATGCACGTCGACTTGGGCAGCCAGGCCATCCAGATGCAGCAACGCGAGCAGGTTCGACGCACGCTGTGCGCCCTGATCCCAGCTTGACACACGCAGGATATACTCGCCCGTGGCCGCGCCCGCCGGCACGTTGAGCGGAGGATTGATCTGCGCGCCGGTCGTGATGACCAGACTGCCGGTTGTGGCGGCTATCACGCGCCCCGTGTTATCGCTCAAGGTGATCGTGTAGCCGGCGGTCGTGTCCAGACCGCCCAAATTCAGCAGCGTGACCGGCAACGGCTGACCCGCGTGATAAGGCCCCGACTCTAAGCGGGCCTCAATGCGCGATGGCGGCACATTGAATGCAAAGGTTTCGGTCACGCTGGAGCCTTGCATTGCTGTGACGTGCACCTCGTATGCTCCGGTGGTCATGCTCATCGGCAAAGCAAAAGACAGCGGGATCGTCGCCCTGGCGTGCACCGGCAACGCGACCGGCTGCGCGGCCACCAGGCCCAAAGCGGGCACGGTGACGGTCACGACTGGGTTCAAATCAAAGTGTTCGGCATTGCGCAACGTGGCCGTGAAGCTGACCGTGTCGCGCACGTGATAATAGGGTTGATCAAAGTCGCTGCCGATGGAGGGACGAGCCGGAAGGTCCCACAGGCCGTGAGCGGCTAGTCGGCCCTGCATGAGCAGGCTGTACTCGATCTGATAGGTGCCTAGCGCAATGGGGCCGGGGTCGCCCAGCGTATAGCTCACCCTGGCCGACTGGAGCATCATCAGCGGCGGCACGTCCTGCACCCCATTCCAGATCGCACTGCCTGCCGGCGTGGTCAAAGTGAGTACAAGTGTGCTGCTCAGGCTGTTGCTTGAGGGAGACTGTAGATTGGGCTGGTTGCTCACCGTGACTGAAAATGGCGTACCCGCTGCAAGCTGGGCGGGTAGATTGGGAACAGGGCGCAGGTTCGCCTCGCCCACATAGACGAGCAGAGAGCTTGTCGCGAGGAGTTGCCCGGTGTCATTTGAGATCGTTGCGACGAGATGCTTGCTTTGATCCATGCTCAGCGCATAGGGATAGTCCATGGCGCTGCCAGGCGGCACCGTGAAGGTGATGGGCGTATTCGGCAAGCCAAGTTGGCCGCGCAGGACGGCGGTTTGCATTATGACCGAATAATTGTGAACCGTCGCAGTAACCACGACTGTCTCGAAAGGCCGGGCAGCGGCGCGCTCCGCCGCTAACGAGAGTGCGAGCTGCGGCGGGGCAATGGGTGAGTGAATGTGCAGGAACGGACCCCAGGTCGTGAAGCCGGGATTGCCCACGCCGCTGAGCCTGGCGCGCACGTGGAACAATCCCACTTGTGTCCAATTGTGTACACCGCGCATGGCGCGTGGGGTGTGAAGCGTGGCGCTGACCATCTGGCTGGCGCCCGGCGCCAGGGTTGCTGTTATCGTCGTTGCAACGCTCCAAATGCTTCGGTTGAACGTCCCCGCGTACGGAATGAGCGTCAGTTCGACCTGGATCTGAGTCGTCGCGATCGAAGTGGAATTGGTAAGGGGGAAAGTAATCGTCACATCCGTGTCGGGTTCAACCGTCTGCACGGCTTGCACATCCTGCCCGCGCGACAGCAGATACGCGCGGATCAGAATCGAGCGCGTCATCTGCCAGTCGTCGCCCCAACCCATGCGCGTCTGCGTGGCCCAATCGCCGTAGGCCGTGGTCGCTAAGACGCGCCCTTGACCGAACGGGTATTCCAGCATGGCCGGGTAGCCTTCATAGTAGCCCGATGTGCGGAGCAACAACGGCTGGGCGTCGCTCGGCCACGCCGTGAACGCGCCGTCTACCTGGATATCGGGCGTGCGGTCGCCGATCCACACCAGCCAGTTGGACGGCATCGTCGCACGCACGCTTTCCTGTTCACAGCGTTGGTCTTCGTCATATCCCACCGCGCGTACCTGGCCGCCAGGCAAACTGGCCCAGTCTGTGCCGAACGCCTGCGTAAAGACGATCAGCAGCCCGCCGCCCTGCACGTATTCCTCGAGCCACGCGCGCGCTTCGGGCGCCGCGGCGATCATGTGCAGGCCGCCCGACGGCACGATCAATGCGCGTGGCGCAACGGCGGGCGGCAGGTACAACGCAGTTTGCCCGCCCCATACTGTCGTACCGGGCCAGAGGCTGATCAACTGCGCGGGCAAACCAGCCCCACTCAGTGCGTCGAGCGATCCCTTGACGAAGCCGGATGCGACCACGCCAATCGTGTCGCTTGTGGCGAGGCGGCCGAGTTCTTGCTCCAGTTCCAACTCCTGCCCATACAATGCCAAATAGCCGCGTTGCGCAACGTCCACTTCGTCCGTCAAGTGCTGCAACTCGACCGCATATGACAGTCCGCTGATCGCCGCCGACGCCTGATCGTTGCTCGTCATGAGCGCATCGGTGATCGTGAGGCCGGGTGTGATCGGGATCGTGCCGGAGATAACGCCGCGCAGGTAGGCGGCATCATTATCGACGATCGCCGCGACCTCATGCAGGTACTGATCGTACCGCGCGCCGTCGGACGTGAGCACCGCCAGTTCGGCTTTGCGCAGCGGCATGGTCAAGAACGCTTCGGCGCGCGCCAGTCCCTGCTGCCGCGCCTTCTGCACCAGCGCGTACAGATTGGTGATCGTCGCGTCGAGCGTCTCGCCTTCGTACAACTGACCGGTGTTTTGCCACACATCCTGCCGATCATCCGCCGGCCCCTGATCGGGCGGATCGGGATTGCCGGGATCGTCGTCACCGTTGCCGTCGCCGTCCTTCTGACACGACTTGCCGTTCGGCCCGTGCGTGATCGTTCCGAGCGCTGCGACGACATCAGCGACCACACCGAACCAGCCCAATATCTTGTAGAACTTGCCCATCGCTTCCAATGTGCCGCCAATCGGTATCTTCCAGCCGGCGTTGATGGCCAACTCGAATTCAAAACGGCTGCTGATGCTGATGGACAAGTTGCCGGCATCGGCTTTGGTTCGTTGGCGAAATGCCCCCGACGCCCACACGAAAATGAGCGAAACCGGTGTGGGTGGTGTGTCGATCTCCTCACCCTCTTCGCCGCCCAGGTCCGCCAGGCGGCCATCAATGTCGTCGGCCAGCGCCTTCATGCGCTCGTTGACCCGGTTTTCCCACGCCTGCTCATCCGCTTCATCGGTGCAGGTGCCTGCCTTGGCCGTGTACATGCCACCAAAGTCGAAGGCGGCGTTGAGGCTGCCGCTGGCCAGCACGAGCTTGCTATCGCTCCACCAGCTTCCAATTAAGCCCTTGACCAGTTGCTCAACGACGACGCGCCAGGGGGTCAAGTTGCCCTCCCAGTCGCCGGGCTCGTAGGTATACGCCAGTGTGCCGATTTCAACTTCCAGCAGATTAAGCGCGAACTTGAGCTGAAACTGCGCAAAGAGGCTGAACGCCGGGTCCGATTTCTTCTTTTGTACGGCGGACTCGAGCGGATGTGCTCTCGCGACGACCTGACGTGCATTCGTCTCCAGCGCGAACGACTCGCCGCCGCCGGATGCGGGTGCGAGGCTGACGATGTGGTCGCTGCCGGCCAGTCGCGCCGTCAACAGCGGGCCCGTGGCGGGCGCGCCGCCGATGGCCGACACGCGCAGGCCGTGCGGGCGGCCCAGTTCGGCAGGCACTTGAATGGATTGCTTCGACACATTGCCCGGTGGCAAAGCGACGGGTATGGTCTGTTGTTGAATGACCGCATCGTCCGCGCCGAGGACTTCGATGAGCAGGTTGTGCGATACCGTCTGCGCGGCACGCGAGCGAAATGCCAGCGCATACCGCCGTGCGATTGGATCGTAGTCGAAATCATCCAGCGTCACTCGCGTATCGCTGTTCAAGGCCGCCGGATCGCTCTCAACCCGGTAGACTTCCTGCTCCCAATCGAACGGGCCGGTGCGCCACGCCTTGACGACGGTCGTGCTCTCGTCCCATGCAAATTCCAGCGGCGGGCGTTGGCCGGTGTCGACGAGCGCAAAGGCCGCGCCGCCCGGCGGCGCATCATAGCGCACGAGCGTTTGGCCGCGCTCGTGTTCGAACGTGGCCACCCAAATCGCATCGGCTGGCGCAGGTACAGGCCATGCGTGGTCCAGCGTGGCATGCACCGGTTCGGCGACGAATTGATACGCGGCGGTGCTGTTGACGGCCAGCGATCCCACGAAGCGATACTCGCCCGGCGGCAGTTGCAGCTCGATCTGCGCGGTATGTGAATCGACGATCAGCAGACGCACGCGCGGGAACGGCAGGTATAGCTTGGCGTCGTCGGCCTTCTTCAAAGCGGCCTGGAGCGCCACGCTCGAAACGTCGGGCATTTGATTGGGACGACGGGCGATGGTCAATGCGGCTTCGTCACGCTCCGCATCGAGCGCCAGGGGTGATTGCAGCGTCAGCACGATCCGGCCGTCGGCGTTCAACTGGTAGGACAGATGCGTGCCGTCCGTCTCCAGGGTCACGGCCGCTCGCGACGCGTCGAACGTGAAGGGGCGTACCTCGGTTTCACCGTAGCCTGGCGCGCTGGCTTGATACGAATAGTTATGATTCGTCTCCGGCACGGCCAACTTCAGCGTGACTGCGCCCCACGCATCACTGCGGATGGTGCGCTCCAGCCAAAGCTGCTCATCGCGCCATACGCGGAACGTTACGGGGTTGCCAATCAGTCTGGCTCTTTGATTGGTCGAGCCCAATTGCGCGGCCAACGCGATCAGGCCGGACGTCTGGCCGAGCGTCTTCACAACCGGCACGGGCTCATCGGCGACGGGGTTGGTGGCCGGGTCGCCGTCAGCATCGATTGCCGGCGCGAAGAGCAGGCGCGCTTGAGCCAAGGCGGGCAACGATTGCGGGCTGGAGGCTTGAGAAGGCGCCGGCGGCTCACCGACCTCAGGTTGCCAGCGTCCGGCTTCCGCCACGGGCGGCGGCAGAACGCGCGCCACATCGACCGCCAACATGGCAATGATTACCAATGTCGAGAGGACGGCGTGACAGGTTCGGCTCCTTCGCATGGTACTCTCCTGAACGGCAATACCGATCTCGACGCAATCGGTCGGAATCCGTCGGCGATGAACTCGTCACAGGAGGACGGTTTCGGCCCCCGAGTGTATGATCCTCGGCCGGCCCGGCGTTGGATGCCACCCGGGCGATTGAAAAGCTGGCCGACAAACTGAGTGCCCGTGCCCTGAGCCTGTCGAAGGGAACCTGTGGAAGGGAGCCGGTCGAAAAGCGCCCCTCGAAGGGCGCGGAAGCGCCCGCACGCTTGAACCCCTTCTGCGACTCGCCCCGCGCCGTTGGCGGGGGTGGGCGGGGCCGGCAAGCTCCGCGTGTGATTCGCTAGTCCATGGTTACGCATTATAGCTCTCTTGGATTGCCCCAGGCTACTCAGTTTCTGGACGCGGCGCGTCCGCTTGATCATAATGGTCGTCAAGAGATTACCCGTTGATCGTGAATTGATCGTGAATTGGGCAGTCCGCGCATAGAGACCGCCGCAGATGCTCGACCCAGTGGAAACCACAGGCGCTCTTGGCCACCCGATGTGGATGCAGAGAGATGTCCACGAATCTCAATCCGCGAAGGTGGTTGCATTGGCCGCCAGCCAAGGCCCACTGGTAGGATTCGAGCCAGCAATTCTCATTTTGACTTTGGACGCGTACTTTCCAATGCGGGCTTGCTATGAACTGGCCCCTGGTGCTTGTCACGCAAGCTGGCTCGACAAGAAAGCGGCGTTGCCCTCCCCCGACCCCCTCCCAACTTCGTTGGGAGGGGGCGAGATTCTAAAGGGATTGGCGGCCGACTCCAAAATGAGCATTGCTGCCTGCAGCAACATCGCCTTGACGGCCACAGGTATTTCTCGTAAGATGCCGACAGCAATCAACGAGCGTCATGCTGGCGCTGTGGTTTGAACCCGGGGAGATTCCGTGTCACTGGTTATCGCCAAAATCCGCACACCACCCCGGCCCGCGAATATCCTGCGACGGCCGCGCCTGGTCGGTTACCTGGCTACCCAGGTCAACCGGCAACTGGTTATCGTCTCAGCGCCGGCCGGCTACGGTAAGACCAGTTTGCTCCTCGATTTTGCGCATCACTCTGGCGCGCATATCGCCTGGTACGCGCTGGACGAATTTGACAACTCGCCTCACGTATTCCTGCGCTACCTAATTGAATCGATCCGCATCCACGATCCGTCGTTTGGTTCCGCGGCGCTCCACGCGCTCGACACGGCCGCCGATACGATGGAATCGCTGCGCTCGGTGGTCGCGCCGATCGCCAATGAGCTGTATCAACTGCCCTACAGCGTCGTGATCGTCCTCGACGACTACCACGTTATTCACAACGAGGTGATCAGCCAGTTGGTGGCGATGCTGATCCTGTACACCCGCGAACACGCGCACGTCTTTATCAGCTCGCGCACGGTGCCTTACATTCCCGACCAGATCCTCTTGCTGGCTCGCGGCCAACTCGGCGGCCTGGGCGCCGACGACATGAAATTCAATGTGCAGGAAATCCAGGCCCTATTCCAGCAAAACTATGGCTTGTCGGTCCCCGAACCGCGCGCGAACGAACTCGCGCAGTTTTGCGACGGCTGGATCACTGCACTTCTCTTGCTTGGCCATCAACTGGGTTGGGCCGAACTGGTCAAGGGCGCCGTAGGCGCACCGGAAGCGGCCACGCGAGTATTCGACTACCTGGTCGAACAGGTCTTCGCAAAACAGCCGATCGATCTGCAGCACTTCATGCTGGGCTCATCCGTTGTTGACCGCATGTCTCCGGACCAACTGAACCGGCTGCCGGGGTTGACGCGCGCCGGTGCGTATCTTCAGGCGCTTGAAGCGCAACAACTGTTCGTAACCCGTTTGGGTGGTAGCGAGGATACCTACAGCTACCATCCGCTGTTCCGCAGCTTCCTGCAGCAGCGCCTGCGCAGCGAGCACGCTGAATGGCATGCGCAACTGTCTCTGGCTGCCGCCGAGCACTACAGCCGCACTCAACAATGGGAACGCGCGATCGAGACTTATCTCTCACTCGGGCGCGAGGCCGATGCGGGCACGGTGCTGGAACAGGCGGAAGAGTCGTTGAGGGCGTTTCCACAAATCTTGAATGTCAAGCCCTGGCTGGACAACTTGCACGGCAGCACCCAGTTCAGCCCGCACCTCGTCAGCCTTCAAGCTAAAGTCCACCTGGCTCGTGGCGAGCTGGAACAGGCCGCGGAGCAATTCAAGCGTGCCGCCGAAATGTTTCTGACGGCCGGGGACCGCGCGGCCGCCGCCGACAAGTTGATCTGGAGAGCGACCGCCTTGCGCGGCTTGGGGCGTTACCAGGCGTGCATCGACGATTGTGCGACGATTGCCGACCTGCTGGCCGGCCTGCCGAGCGCGGTTGGCCTCACGGCATTGAACCTTTCAAATCGCGGCTGGGCGTTTTATGAGCTAGGTCGTCTGAAGGAGGCCCAGGACGACTTTACGCAGGCCAGGCATTTGCTGTCCGACAGCGGCGACTTCGTCAATCAAGCCAATGCGGCCCAATATCTCGGCATCGTTCACCGAGCGCTGGGCAGCACGGCGGAGGCTTTGCGCTATTATCGCGAGGCGCTTGGGCTGTGGGATCGCGCGGAACGCCCGGCCGATGCCGCCAACGTGCTCAATAGCCTGGGCAATCTCCACTATCTGCGCGGGGAGTTCGACGAGGCGGAAACCGTTTTGCGCGAGGCGCTTAGCCGATCCCAGACCACCAAAGCTATGCGGACCCAGGCGATTGTGCTCTGCACCCTCGGCGATGTACACAAGGATCAGCGTGAGTACAGCAAGGCCCTGGAGCTATTTGGCGACGGATTGCGCGTGGCCCTGGAAGCGCACTACGCGTTTGCCTCGACCTATTGCCAGATGGCCAGCGCGGACATCTACCGGCTACTGGGTGACTTCGTGCGCGCGCATGACTGGCTCGAAGCCGCGTCGGCGTCAATCACCGCGAGCGGCTCTGCGACCGAATACGCCCGCTTGCTGTTGATGCGCGGGAAACTCGCGCGCGATCAGGGCCGCATGGATGAGGCGCTCGCATCGATTGAGGAAGCCGCGGGACTGCTGCACCAGGCCAGCGACAAGCACCTCGAGGCGCTCGCCGAATTCTTGTGGGCCCAGCTGTTGGATCTGTCGGGACGTACGGACGAAGCGGCGCCCCACCTGATCTGTGCCGCCGAACTGGTGGAGGTCCTGGGCTACGACCAGTTTCTGGTTGTCGAGGGCGATGAATCAGCAAGTATCCTGCAGCACGCCAGCACGCTCGGTCGTGTGGCCCCGACATTCCAGCGGATCTTAGAGCGCGTCCGGCCGTTTGCGCCGCGCCTTGGGGCGCCAACCGCGTCGACCAGCTCCGCCCCGGTCGTCGCGGTGTTCACCCTGGGTCAGGAACGATACCTTGTGGACTCCGGCGAAGTAACGCAACTGCGACCACAGGTGCGGGATGTGTTTCTTTTCCTGCTGGCACGCCATCCGCGCGGCGCCAGACCCGATGAACTTTGGGAATTGGCCTGGCCCGACCTGCCGGAGCGGCGGGCTGACGACATCCTGCACATGACGATCACCCGCATCCGCAAGGCGCTGTGTCCGGTCGAACTGGTAAATGGCTGGTATTTTCTGGCGCCACAGCGCGTGTGGTATGACGCACGGGAGTTCGAGCGGGGCCTGGCCGGTGCCGCCCGCGCGCAAACGGCGCGCACGCGCATCCCGCGCCTCGTGCAGGCGCTCGACCTGTATGCCGGCGATTATCTGACTCGCCTGGATGAGCAATGGGTGCTCGTCGAACGCGAACGCCTGCGTAAAGTCTGGATCAATGCGCAGATTTCGCTTGCCAGTTCCTATACTGAGCTGCAGGACTACGAATCCGCCTTGCAAGTCTACCAGCGCCTGAACGTCGAGGAACCATTTCTGGAGGAGGCTTGGCAAGGCGCCGTACAGACCTTCGCCCGGATGGGAAACCGAGCTGCGGCCCTTGCGTATTATGAGCGGTTTGAGTCAGTGTTGCTGGAGGACCTGGGTATCGAGCCGGGCGCAGAGGCTCAGGCGCTCCGCAGCCGGATCGTCAACATGGTGACTTGAATCGGGTCGACGATCAACAACTAAAGAGCTGGAGCAGCGATTCTCATTTTGGCTTTGGACGGGTACATTCCAATGCCGGCTTGCTATGAACTGGCCCCCTTGGTGCTTGTCACGCAAGCGGGCTCGACAAGAAAGCGGCGTTGCCCTCCCCCCGACCCCCTCCCAACGAAGCTGGGAGGGGACGAGATTCTAAGGGGAGGTGCGCGGCGGCTGCGCCGCCGCGCACCGCCCCGTTAGCTTTTCCCCTGCGCCCCCGCGCGCGCGGGGGCGCAGGGGCCGGGGATGAGGGGGCAACCTGGCGGCCGGCTCCAAAATGAGAATTGCTGGAGCCATCGGACATTCTGGCGGCTCCGGTTTTTGTGTCTTGGTTAGGAATTGGTTAGCGCCTCCTGATAGAATTTCCTCACAGTTGCTGGTACACCAATTCTCAGGAGAAAACCATGAACACACTCGCTCGCCTCGCCTCATACCTGTCGTCGCCGCGCTTGATCTGGCTACTCGTCCTGCTCGGCCTGCTGGCCGCCGCGCTCGCCGGTGGAGCACCGGATGGCGGCCTTTGCCCCGGCATCGCTTCCTGCTGACCCCCACGTGTACCTGTACACATTGGTCCTGGTCGGCCTGGGCGCCGCCGTCGGCAGTTGGAGAGCACGCTCGCCGTTTGCCACTAGGCGCCCGCTGGCGCCTGTGCGCGCGATTTACCTGCCGTTTGTCGCGTTGGGCGTTCAAGCATGGGCGCTGCGTGGGGATGACGGCAGCCATCGTTTAGGCTTGATGGCGTTGTCGTTTGTGCTGCTCTTCGCATTTACGTGGCAGAACCGCAAGCATCGGCCGATGCTTTTATTGCTGGCCGGCCTGCTGCTCAACATGGCGCCCATGCTACTTCATAATGGGTACATGCCGATCACACCAGAGACGCTGGCGACCCTTTTTCCCTCGGCGCCCGAGAACTGGCCTCTTGGGCTGGTTCGCCCAGGTTCCAAAGATATCGTGGCAAGTGCAGCCGACTCGCCACTCTGGTTCCTGGGTGACGTTTTCGCGCTCGCTTCTCCATTTCCGATGCCGACCGCTTTCAGCATAGGCGATCTGGTCATCATGGGCGGCTACCTATGGTCAGCTATACATTTTACGGGGCAGACTACAAGCCTACCCGTTACAGCGAAATAGAACGACTGGTCGTGGCTGGCGCGCTGGACAAACGACTACAGAATCTACTCGTGCAGGATCCAAGCCGGGCCATCGATAGATATTGGGCGGACCGTTTTGGGTTGAGCGTCGAGGAGAAAGCGTTTATCTGCAGCATCCGCGCCACTGACTTCGCAGACCTTGTCTCCCAGGTAGCCCATTGGGTCAGCCAGCGGCGCGAATGAAGAGGCTTGGATGACTCGCTATCGCATCGTCTGCATCATTCAGCATCCGATATTCCTGCCGACAACTCATGCGCACATCTTCGAGGTAGGGGCCGTTCCTGAAGGCGACGATCGTCCCGTGCGGTTGAGTCTGCCGGACATCCTCGAGGCTATGAAGGCGGGCGACCGTTTCTATGCCGTCGGCGAACAGAGCCACCAGCGAGCCAGCGTCGAAGCGGCATCATGCCCGAACTGCGGGCGCCTGATCCTTCGAACAGTAGGCGACGCCGTTAAAGACAACAATGTGGACTGTTTGCAGCGTTGCTATCCCGACCCGCAGGCGGCCTCAATCACATTGGTACGTCAAGCGGAGCCAATGCACTAGCCGTTGCCGATGTCTGTTCGTTCACCATACGCCGTTGATTTCGCCCAGAACAGCGTGAGCCGTGTCAACACCTGCTCATAACCCGCCGAGGCCGGCCACGACCGTCAGCTACCAGTTAGTCGAGGATGCGCTTGAGCACTTGTGGGATTACGCCTATCTGGAAACGCATCCCCTGTCCGCGCTCCACCGCATACCCGATTCCCTGGAGGGAACGCACGCCATGCACGTCGGGCCCGGCAAGGCATTGAATCTTTGCTTGCAGGGTATCATCAAACGCCTGAGTCCGCCACATGCTGTTTGCCGTTCGGTCCGCGAACGGCGCTACTTCGACATCTTACACGGCTGCTACGTCGGGCGCGAGACCAACAAGACGGTCGCCTGGAAGCTGGGCATGGCCGATCGCACCTTCTATCGTCGCCGCCGCCAGGCGATCGAGATGATCACTCAGATGTTGGCTGATCTGCACGGATAGAGGCGCCCGGATCGGGCGGCGCGTCAGCCGTCAGCGGCCGTGCCTCGCGCAGCGTGCGGCGCAAATGCTCGTCGCGGCTTTGCGCCCGTAAGCGCGAACTATAGGGTGGTAATCAACGAGCCATCACCGGACAGCATTCAATGCAACCGATGACTGCCAGACGCCACCGGATAGCATTCAATGCAACCGATGACTGCTAGACGCCGGGCGCACGAAAGAAAGTACCCTGATGGAGACGCGCCTGCAGATTCTGTACCTCGACGACGAACCGAATGACGCCCGGCAAGTGCGGGAGACTCTAGCCTCAGCAGGCGTCGACTGCGACGTGCTGCGGGTCGAAACGCGCGAGCAGTTCGGGGCGGCCGTAGCCCAGGGTGGATTTGACCTCATCCTGTCTGATATTGCGTTATCCTCGTTTGATGGTCTCAGCGCCCTCGCGCTGGCGCGGCAGGATCGCCCCAACGTGCCTTTCATCTTCGTCTCAGGCGCGCTGGGCGAAGAGGTTGCGATCGAAAGCCTGAAAAACGGCGCCACCGACTACGTGCTCAAAGAGAAGCTGGCGCGGCTGGCGCCCATCACACGGCGCGCCCTGCGCGAAGCCGCAGACCAACGGGAACGCACGCAGGCGGAAGACGCGCTGCGCCGTTCGCACAACCTGCTCAACCTCACCGGGCAGATGGCCGAGGTCGGCGGCTGGGAAGTGGATCTGGACACGCAGACCCTGAGTTGGACCGACGAGGTCTATCGCGTCCACGAGGTCGATCCGGCCACCCGGCCAAGCGTGGCCGAGGCGATCAATTTCTACGCTCCGGAGGCGCGGCCGGTCATCACCGCCGCTTTGCAGGCCGCCATGGACTCCGGCACACCGTGGGATCTTGAACTGCCGCTGATTACCGCGACGGGCCGTCCGATCTGGGTGCGCGCCCAGGGTGCAGCCGAACGACGCGCCGGTCGGGTTGTTCGCTTGCACGGCGTCTTTCAGGATATCACCAAGCGCCGGCGCGCGGAAGAAAGCCTGCGCCAGCGATTAGCCGAACTTGAGGCGCTGCACACCATCTCTGCAGCACTGCGCGTGGCGCAGACCCGCGACGAAGCTCTGCCAATTCTGCTGGACGAAACGCTGGCCGCACTGGAAACCGACGCCGGCGCCATCTGGCTGTATTATGGCGACAGCGACGAACTGCGCCCCGCCGTCGAACGCGGCTGGTTTCAGCAATGGGGCCAAACCCCGATGAAACCGGGCGAAGGCATCGCCGGAACGGTTCTTGCCAGCGGGCACGTCCACCACTCCGCCGAATTTCGCAGCGACCCGCTCGCGTGCGCTATGACCCGCGCACAGGCGCCCGCTGGCTGGAGCGGCGCATGCCTGCCGATCCGAACGGACATGACAACGGTCGGGGTGCTGTACGTCTCCGTGCCACCCATGCGGCACATTGCGCCACAGCAACTGAAGCTGCTCGAGTCCTTGGCGGAGATGGGCGGCGCCGCCCTGCACCGCATGCGCTTGCATGAAGAGACCGTGCACCACCTCGAGCAATTGCAGGCGCTGCACAGCATTGACCGCGTCATCACGGCCAGCATGGATTTGCGCATGACGCTCAGCGTCCTGTTGGAGCACGTCCAGACGCAATTGCGCGTGGATGCCACGGCCGTGTTACTACTCAATCCCCACAGCAAGACGTTGGAATACGCCAGTGGGCGCGGCTTTCGCACCCACTACGCACAGGCGGTCCACGTCCGCGTGGGAGAGGATTTCGCCGGCCGCGCCGTGGTCGAGCGTCGCATGGTGCACGTGACCGATGCGGCCACGACGCCGGCGGATCTTCACCTGGCGGCGATGTGGCAGCGCGAAGGCCTGGCGGCCTACTTTGGCGTGCCGCTGATCGCCAAAGGGCAGGTCAAGGGCGTGCTGGAAGTGTTCCACCGCACACCGCTGACCCCCGACCCGCTCTGGCTGGATTTTCTTGAGACGCTCGCCGGTCAAGCGGCGATAGCCATTGACAATGCCCAACTTTTCGAGAACCTGCAGCGCTCCAACCTGAACCTCTCGCGCGCCTACGACGCTACGATTGAAGGCTGGTCGCGCGCGCTCGATTTGCGCGACAAGGAGACTGAGGGGCACACCCAGCGCGTCACCACGCTGACGTTGCGGTTGGCGCGCTCCATGGGACTGAGCGACGGCGCCTTGGTGCACGTGCAACGGGGCGCGCTGCTGCACGACATCGGCAAGATGGGTGTGCCGGACAGTATCCTGCTCAAGCCGGGCCCACTGAGCGAATCGGAATGGGCACTGATGCGCAGGCACCCGGTCTATGCCCACGAGATGCTCGCGCCGATTGATTACCTGCAGCCGGCGCTCGACATCCCATACTGTCATCACGAGAAATGGGACGGCACCGGCTACCCGCGCGGGATACGGGGCGACCAAATTCCAATGCCGGCGCGCATCTTCGCAGTGGCCGACGTGTGGGATGCACTGCGCTCCGATCGACCCTACCGCCGGGCTTGGCCGGAAGCGAAGGTGCTGGCGCACATCCGAGCGCAGACAGGGCAGCACTTCGACCCGCGCGTGGTGGAGGCATTCCTGGCCGAACACGGTACGCTCTGACGCCGGCGCCGAGCGCGCCACTGATGGGGCGGTTGGATTGAAGCCGCACACCGACTTATGCGGCTCGTCCTCACCGGCTATGTGGCCCTCAGCCGTGGTGGAACGATCGACCGGGTGATGGGCGCGCCTGGGATGCGCACGCCGCGACTGCGTTACGGGTGTGGTGCGCCGTCAGTCTGCCAACGCGTCTTTCAACTGCTGTATCGAGCTATGCCCTCCGTTTAGAATCCGCGCGAAGTACCGGCCTCGCAATCGGTCCTTGATCTGCAAAGCGGCGGCCAACGATGCCGCCCCAGCCGCTTCCGCCAGGTTATGCGTTTTCTCCAGCAGTAATCGCTTCGCCGCCCGCATCTCGGACTCGCCGACGAGGGCATAATCGTCGAGGCGCTCGCGGTGAATCGCTTGGGTCAGCGCGAAGCCGACACGCGTTGCCAGTCCTTCCGCGAAGGTTGTCGACGGCGCTTCGGCCAACCTGCGCTCCGTCAAACAGATAGCGCATGACCGCGATCCCGTTGAATCCTTTGTCCAGATACAGACAGACGATGCCCAGGCACTGCAGGCGTTTGAGCAGATTGTCCAACACATTGACCGTATCGTTTTCTGGTAGGACGAAATGAATCGCCAGCGTCACCCGCAAACCATTCAGCATCACGTAGGCGGTCGCGATCCGATCGAAGCGGGTGGTGCCGTCGCGCGCTGCGGCGCGCACCCAGTAGCCCTCATCTTGCGACCGCTTTCCACAATATGGCTGGACGTGCAAGTCGATCGCCACCCGTTGCGCTTGGCGTTTGAGGCGCGCGGGCATGCGTTCCGCCAGGGCCGCATGCAGGTGCCGTTCCAGTGCAGGCAACTCGTCCACACGCAATTGTGCGTTCAGATAGCCACGGATCGTCTCCGACTGGCTGATACCCAACCAGTCCGTACAGACGGCTTCCAGCGTGCCGCGGTTCACGGCCACGCCCAACAGCGCGTCAAACAGGTTAGCGGTCGTGCACTGATAACCATCCGCTTCCGTCAGCACCTTTCTGATCCGTCAGTTTCAGCGTATCATGAGCCATCGGCTTGCTCCCTTGCGATTGATAGTTGGCGCTAACAATCTTACAAGGTTTCGGCAAGCCGATACTCTTGCTCGTTTCAATCGCCCTCTACGCCAATTTTGGATCTACTGAGTCTATTATCTGGTCGGCCTCTCGCTGGCCGCATTTGGCTTCCTGCCGCCGATCTTCGCCGCGGCCGCGCAGTCGCTGCCGGATATCGGCATCCTGGCCAATTCGTCGCGGTTGCTGCGGCAGAAGTAAGGGTAACCTCTACCGACTGCTGCGCGCTCGACGTGAATGATGCCCGCTCGTTGGCTGTGAGGCGATTTCGCGGGTGACCGCGACGTGTATCGGCGCGATAGGTATTGCCCATGACAATCAACGTGCAGATCGCCCGTGCACGCCTGCGGAGCCAGCGTATTTCCGGCGCTCGCTTCAACCGCCCCGATGAGGTCGTGGCGTGGATGGGTGTCGTGCAGGCGCAGGACTATCTCGGCGCGCTGTGGGCGATTGGGTTGCGCATGCAGCGGAGTTCCGAGGCTGCCGTCGAGCGCGCACTTGCTGAGCGGAGCATCATCCGCACCTGGCCGGCGCGCGGTACGCTGCACTTTGTGGCCGCCTCCGATGTACGCTGGATACTCAACTTGCTCGCGCCGCGCACGATTGCCTCTCAAGCTGGGCGTTTCCGACAACTGGGACTGGACGACGCAACCGTTGCACGCAGCCGGGGCGTCGTAACCCGCGCGTTGTGCGACGGGCAGCAACTCACGCGCGACGCAATGTACCAGGCGTTGGAAGCGGCGGGCGTTTCGGTTGCCGGTCAGCGCGGTATCCACCTGCTCGGACGGCTCGCGCTCGAAGGTCTCATCTGCTTTGGCGCGCGTGACGGCAAGCAGCAGACGTTCACGCTGCTGGACACATGGATGCCGCCTGCCAACCCGAAATCGCACGCTGAGGCACTGGCCGAACTCGCTCGCCGCTACTTCACGAGCCATGGGCCGGCGACCGTTCCGGACTTTGCATGGTGGTCGGGTTTGACCGTGTCCGATGCCCGCGAGGGATTGGAGCTCGCCGGTTCGCATCTGGCGCGCGAGTTGATTGGAGGCCAGAGCTTTTGGTATTCTCCGGATGCCATCGCCGGCGCAAAAGCACCGACCGCGGTTAGCCTGCTGCCAGCGTTCGACGAATACCTGGTCAGCTATAAGGATCGCAGTGCTGTGCTCGATCCACTCGACGTGAAGCGCGTGAATGCGGGTGGCGGCATATTGAACCCGGCGATTGTCGTGGATGGGCAGGTTGTCGGCACGTGGAAGCGCACACTGCGCAGGGGTGCGGTGGCCGTCGCGCCCACCGGGTTCCCGAAGCATGCGCAGGTCGCTGAATCTGCTCTGCGCGAAGCCGTTGAGCGTTACGGCGCCTTTCTTGGGCTAACTGCCGAGGTGGAGGCATGACATTGCGCGGACTGTTTCTGCCGGGGTTCGCTTGCACCTCGGAGATCTGGCGGCCGGTATGTGATCGGCTAGCGCCAGACTGCGCGTGCGACCGGGTGGATTGGCCGGTCGAGGCTACACCTGACTTTCATCGGGTTTCCGACTTCGCCGATTGGCTGCAGAGAGCGCATGTGCTCGCCGCATACGATTTCATCGTGGGGCACAGCATGGGTGGCTTGGTGGCGCTGCATGCTGCTGATGCGCTTCAACCAGCCTGCCGGCTGATTCTGATGGAATCGTTCGTGCGACCGCCGGCGCCGTTCTTCCGGAGCCTCGTGCTCGACGCGAACGCATCGCCGGCGGTGCGGGCGCTGCCGGGCATGCTCGCGCACGAAGCGGCGCACTACTCGCCTCGTCTGCGTCAAGCGCTGCGCGATGTCGATATGACCGAGCTTGTGCGGCAACTACGCCAGCCGGTCAGTGCGATTTACGGCGACCGGGGCAGCGGGCAGAAAGACGCCGTAGTGGCTGCGCTCGGCTGGCCGCCTGACCTGCTGGCGCGCGTGCCGGTTCGCATCATCCCCGGGGCGTGTCACTTTCCGATGGTGGAGAAGCCGCAGGCAATAGCGGATGCCGTGCGGAGCATCCTGGGATGATAGCCGCTTACAACGCCCGACTCATATACAGTTCTCCCCGCTCGAACCCCAGCTTACGGTAGTACTCCCGCGTGCCGATCGCCGCGATGACGGCGATACGTTTGTAACCCGCTGCGCGCGCCACGTCCGTCGCGCGTTCGGCGAGCCGGCGGCCCAGGCCTGTATGCTGTGCCTCGCCGTGGCTCTCCGTGCCGAGCTCCAGCGCCGGCCCGTACACGTGCACCTCGCGCACCATGGCGCTTCCGCGTACTTCCTCCAACAGTTCGTCGGGCGGCGCGTCCGCGCGCGGCAGCGACAGCCGCAGGAAGCCGGCCAGTCGCCCGGCCGGCGTGACGTACGAGAGGAAATGCTCGGTTGTTGCGTCGGTTTCGTACGTCGTCGTTTCCGCGCGGAGGGCCGCCGTATCGACCGGCTCGCCGCGTACCTCTCGGCAGCGAATGCACTGGCAGCGGACGCCGCGCGTCTGCATGATGCGCTTCACGACATCGCGCAGGTTTGACTGCGTCGAGCCGGCGACAACGTACTGCTTAGGGATGTCGCGCACGACGCGATTGAGGCGGCAGTAGCCCGGCACGATCTGTTTGCAGTCAACCAGCAGTTCGATCAACTCGTCGTCGCTGTACGGGCGGAACTCGCCGCGCTCCCAGATGCGGTGCAGTTCCGTCCCGGCGATGAGGCTGCACGGGTAGATCTTCATCTCGTCGGGACGGATAGCCGGATCGTCCCACAGGCGGCGGAAGTCGGCGCGGTCGCTCTCCGGCGTCGCGCCAAGCAGGTTCGGCATCCAGTGCACGTGCAGCTTGAAGCCGCCCAGCCGGAGCATGCGCAGCGCGCGCCGCGTCGTCTCGTGGTCGTGGCCGCGCCGGTTCAGCGCGAGGATGCGGTCGTCGGTGCTCTGGATGCCGATCTGCACTTTCGTCACGCCCAGCCGCCGCAAGCGCCGCACCTCATCGAGCGTGATCCAGTCGGGGCGCGTCTCGACGACCATGCCGACGCAGCGGTGCGCCGCCTTCTCGTTGGCCGTCTGCGCCTCGGCGAGCGAGGCGGCAGGTTGGCCGTTCAACGCTTCGAGGCAGCGCTGAACGAACCAGTCCTGATAGCGGTGCGGGTAGGCCGACCACGTCGCGCCGACGATCAGCAGCTCGATCTTGTCGGTCGGGTGGCCCATGTTGTCGAGCGCTTGCACGCGCGCCTGCGTCTCGCGGAACGGGTCGAAGCGGGCGCGCTTGGCGCGCTGGACGGCCGGCTCATCGGGCAGGTACGAGCGCGGGTAGCCTTTGGCCTCCGGGCAGAAGATGCAGTCGGCGGGGCAGGGGTACGGCCCGGTCAGCACGGCGACCGGCGCGACGCCGGAGATGGTGCGCGTCGGCTTCAGGCGCAGGCGCGCGGCCAGCCGCGCGTCGGCCGGCAGGTCGCCGGCGGCCACCATCGTCTCATACGCTTTGATGATGGCAGCCTGCGGCACTGCCTGGCCGTCCACGCGGATATGCTTGATCGCCAGCGCGTTGAGCGTGCGCGCGGAGAAGCGGTCGGCGCTGCGCACGGCGTCGAACAGCGCGAGCAGTTGCGCGCGGTGCGTTTCGATGTCGAGCGACGCCGACAGGAAGCGCCAGGGTGAGCGAAATTCTCTATCGTTCATCGGTCAGGCGCGTGCCATTCAAACTTTCACCACAGAGACACAAAGGCACAAAGAACACCAAAAGGTTTTCTTTGTGTCTCTGTGTCTTTGTGGTGGATTGTTTCTTCATCGGATTGAATCTTGGCGATACTGGCTCCTTCATGGTATAACGGCAGGTGATGGATGCCAAACTGATCGACCAGATGATTGAGCTGAACCGGCAGTTCTACACCGAGTTTGCGCGCTCGTTCTCCGAAACGCGCCCCGCCGAGCGCGCCAACGTTACGCCGCTGCTGCCGTACCTGCCGGACGGCACGCATGTGCTCGACGTCGGCTGCGGCAACGGGCGCATCGCCCAGCGGCTCGACCTGATGCACCGGCGACTTCAATACATCGGAGTGGACGTGACGCCGGCGCTGGTGGCCGCGGCGCGCGCGCGGCCGTACCGCACGCTGCGCGCGGAGTTCCGCGCGGCTGACATCACGGAGGCCGGCTGGGAAGCGGTCGTGCGCGCCGATGCGCCGTTCGGCGCGGTGCTGATGACGGCGGTCCTGCACCACATGCCGGGACACGCCCTGCGCCTGTCGGTCCTGCGCGCGGCGCGCAGCCTGCTGGCACCCGGCGGCGTGCTGGTCATGTCGAACTGGCAGTTCGACCGGGTGGAGCGCCTGCGCCGCAAGATCGCGGCGTGGTCGGTGATCGGCGTGGACGCGGCGGCGATGGACGAGGGCGATGCGCTGATCGACTGGCGGCGCGGCGGCGCGGTCGGCTACCGCTACTGCCACCTGCTGTCGCAGGTCGAGGTACGGCAACTGGCCGATGAGAGCGACTTCCGCGTCAGCGATCAGTTCACCGCCGACGGCGGGATGAACCTGTTCAGCGTGTTGAAGGCGTGAGGATGGGTACATCCTGAGGGTAGGGGCCGACCTGCGTGTCGGCCCGCCGCGTGTTCTGTGGGCATGAGCTTGTATAATGATGTTGGAGGTGCGCTGTGACGAATTTTGACGAGACGCTCTTGCGAGAAGTGGCCGCCTTGCCCAAATCGCGCCGGGCCGACGTGCTGGCGTTCGTGCGCTATCTGCGGCTGAGCCTGATGGACGATGCTGAACTGGATCGCCGCTATGATGCCGCAGTGGAGCAGATTCGTGAAACGGGAAAGCAGTATGCCATTTCCGACCTGGATGTAGAAGCCGAAATTCGCGCCGTGAGAGAATCACATGTGAGGCATTGAGCAAGGCGTTATTCGAGAGGCCCTATGACCACTTCAGACATCCGCTGGATTCAACGCTTCAATCATTTCACCAAAGCCCTAGCCCGATTGAAAGAAGCGGTAGAGCTGGCGCGGCAGCGTCCACTCTCCAAGCTCGAAGAGCAAGGGCTGATTCAGGCTTTTGAATTTACCCATGAACTGGCGTGGAATACCCTGAAGGATTTTCTGGAAGATCGCGGCGTGCAAAATCTGTATGGTTCAAAAGACGTTACGCGCGAAGCGTTCAAAACGGGCTTGATCGGAAACGGCGACGTATGGATGGATATGATCGCCAGCCGCAATTTGACGTCGCACACCTACAATGAAGCCACCGCCGCCAAAATCGTCTCCGCTGTACTCGACGCCTACGCTTCAGAATTTGAAGCAATCCTCAACAAACTGGAACAGTTGAAACGGGGCGGAGCGCCATGAAATACGGCTTGAAAGAAACCACCATCCTAAAAGTCTGCGCTCTCCTCACCAGATTTCCGCAAGTGGATAAAGCCGTGCTGTATGGCTCGCGCGCCAAAGGCAACTACAAAGGCGGCTCGGATATTGATCTGACCCTGTGCGGCGGGGCCGACCTGACCCTGCGCGTGCTTTATCGAATCATGGATGAACTGGATGACCTGCTGCTGCCCTACACAATTGACCTCTCCATTTACACCAACATCAGTGACCCCGATCTGATCGAGCATATCCAGCGCGTGGGCATGACATTTTATGCGAAGGCGCCAGCCTATTCCAAGCCGGTCGGAACGGCATAGTCGAGCGCCTGCGCTGCAAGATCGCGGCGTGGTCGGTGATCGGCGTGGACGCGGCGGCGATGGACGAGGGCGACGCGTTGATCGACTGGCGGCGCGGCGGCGAAGTCGGCTATCGCTACGGCCACCTGCTGTCGCAGGCCGAGGTGCGGCAACTGGCCGATGAGAGCGACTTCCGCGTCAGCGACCAGTTCACCGCCGACGGCGGGATGAACCTGTTCAGTGTGTTGAAGGCGGCTGGTTAATGGCGAGCCGTTGAGCGCTGCGGCCGAGGTTGTAGGGACGGGTCTTTGACCCGTCCGGTGGTGCTTCGATGCAACCTACATCGTTCGATCATCCGAATCGCCGATCAATCCGCTTGCGGGGCTACGATTACACGCAGGCAGGCGCGTACTTCGTAACGATCTGCACGGCCGGGCGCCGGCCCATGTTCGGTGGAATACACGATGATAGGATGATCCTCAACGATGCTGGCTCCATCGTAGAAGAGGTATGGAACGACTTGCCCCGGCATTTTCCCATTGTTGAGCTTGATGCCTTTGTCATCATGCCGAATCATGTGCATGGCGTGATCGTGCTTGTCGGAGAATCGGACAACACTGCCAATGCGGAAAACGCGCGCTTGCACGGTTTG
>JACRMK010000025.1 GCA_016235055.1 Chloroflexota bacterium
GCGCACCTCCCCTAAGAATCTCGCCCCCTCCCAACGAAGTTGGGAAGGGGTCGGGGGGGAGGGCAGCGCCACTTTTTCGGCGGGCCAGCTTGCGTGACAAGCGCCTGAGAGCCAGCGCATCGCAAGCGGCATTGGAAAGTACCCGTACAAAGCCAAATTGAGAATTGCTGGACCCCACCGGCCAAAGTCACCGCTCGGCTCGGACCCGGTGAGTACAAGCCCGATACCGCGTATGCGCGCGTTGAAGACCTGCCCAAGCCGGTGCTCATCGCCATTGATCGCAACGCCAAGCAATGTACCTGCCCGCACTGCGGCTACGCCGCCCGGCGCAACCGGCACTACAGCGGCAGTTGCACGATCTGGGTGAGCTGGTGTCCGGTCGGACGCATGAATTGGTGGTCACCTATTCGCAGCATGTCTGTGCCGGCTGTGGCCGCACGTTCAGTATGGATCTGAGCGACCTGGCGCCGGCCAACGCGCGCTACACACACACCGCGTGATCAGCCTCGCGGTGCGCTTCGTGGTTTAGTGGTGGAAGACGGCTTACCCTACCGCGGTGCCAGTTGGCACCTCTGGCGTGATCATCGAGTGTTCGTCCCCTTCGCCACCATCCAGAACTGGGTGGAGGCTGGGGGGGAAAAGGGCGGCTGAACGATGGACGCGCGACTATCTGGACTGGGCGCTGACGGACTTTTCGGGCTATCTGAGCGCCGACGAGCTGTATGACGGTCCGTATTGTATCTTGTCGCTGGTCGACAATCGCACGTTCAAGCGGCTGTACTACCACGTGCTGACGCACAGCCCCACGCAGGCGGATATCATCGCCTTCTTCCAACCGTTTGCGGCCATGGTGCAGGCGCGCCAGTTGAGTGTCAAGGGCATCACGACCGATGGTTCGGCGTTGTATCCGGGCGCGATCCAAGCGGTCTGGGGTGAGCTGCCACATCAGATCTGCGTGTTTCATGTCAGCAAGGACCTGCACCAGGCTGTGGTACGTGCCGTGGCGCAGGTGCGCAAGCAGTTAGCGGCGCGCCAACCCGTGCTCAAGCGCGGCCGGCCCCGCGGCGCGAACCGCACGCGGGCGCAGCAGCGGCAACGCCTGCAGACCAAGATCGGCGACCTGTTTGAGCATCGCCACCTGTTCGTGCAGCGTGAGCTGACGGCCAACGAGCAGGCCACGCTCACGCGCATCACACGCGGCCAGCCGCAGTTGCGCGCGCTGCGTGCGATCTGCGATCAGATCTACCAACTCTTTGATCGCCGCTGCCGGACGGAGACGGCGCGGGCCAAATTGGCCACGTTGCGCAAACGCGTCCAGCGCTTCAAGTCCTTGCGCCAGGTGTTGAAAGGGTTGTTTGCGGCTCCAATCGAAAAAGCGCTGACCTTTCTGGACGATCGACTGATGGGCGCGACGTCGAACGCGGTCGAACGGTCGAATCGGCGCTTCCGCAAGATGCAGCAGACGGTCTACCGCGTGCGCACGGCGGCGCATGTCCGGGCGCGCATTGCGCTGGATCTCTTCCGCGAAGCCGACGCACCACCGCGGACTGCAACGCTCAACCAGCTTCACCAGCAACGGCGGCGGCCATAAACCCTGTGGCGCGCTACAGGGTCGTTTCAACCGCCGTTTTTGTGTCCAGTTTTTGGGGGTCACTACACCTGGTATCCTGTGGAATGTCAGTTCCTCCAGTATGCCAGAAAGTCGCCTAATCGCTTATTTGGAAAGGTATTGGGGTTAAAGCCCCACCCGCCGCTAACTGCTTTACTTGATTGCTCCGGCATGTCAAGTATAATCCTGCCATTGACCGCGCAGTAAGTTGTCGCTGCGCTTGGGAGGTTGCCTATGCTCCTCGCTCCACCGTCCGCGCGTATGCGTCGCATTCAATGGACGCTTCCTGTGGCGCTCGGCATCGTGGCAGTACTATTCGAATTTGGATTGGCGCACTGGGTGCACAATGTCTTCGGTGACGTCGCGTATTTCGGCGTGGACGTCGTTTTCTACGCGACCGTCGTGCCGCTGATTGCGTGGTTGATCACTCGCCGGCTCGCGTCCTGGCTGGAGGCAAAAGAAGGCGCCGAGCAACGAGCCCGCGCGACGGAGCGCCGGCTCGCCTCGATTAGCGCTGCGTCCGCCGACGCGATTCTCGGCCTTGATCCGGATGGACGCATTGGATCGTGGAATCGCGGCGCAGAGATGCTCTTTGGTTTTTCGCCTGCGGAGATTTGCGGACGGCCGCTGGCCGATTTGCTCGGCAGCGGCGATGCCGCGCAAGTCGAATCGCACTGGCTCACGGAGGCGGTGCAATCTGCGGGATTCGTGCGCGGGCACGAAACGACGTGCCAGGATGCCGCTCAACATCAAGTGGCCGTGGAACTGACCGCCACGCGCTTGACGGACGATGCGGGAAACCCGCTCGGCATGTCCGTCATCCTGCGCGATGTCAGCGAGCGCAAACGCCGCACCGAAGATATCCAGCGGCTCAACGACAGTCTGAGCGCACAGGTTGCTGCCCGCACGCGTGAACTCGCGGAGAAGGTCGAAGAACTCGCGCGCGCGAATGTCGAATTGCAGGAACTCGACCAGATGCGCTCCGATTTTGTCTCTCTCCTCGCACACCAACTGCGCGCCCCGCTGGCCAATATGGCCGGCGCCGTCGAACGCATCCAAACAGACTGCGGGGCGATGAACCCCACCTGCACGCGCATGGTGGCGATTCTGAACCAGCAAACTCAGCGGCTCGACCGGCTGGCGCGCGAGGTGCTCAGCGCGGCGGCCATCGAATCGGGCCAGCTCGCCTTGCATCCCGAACCCGTTTCCGTGCTGCCGATTGTTCAGCAAGTCGCCGAACAAATGCGCACACGCGGACGGGCGTTCCGCCTGCCGACCAAGCCCGGACTGCCGCTCGTCTTCGCCGATCGCGACCGCGTCGCCGAGGTGCTTGCCAACTTGTGCGATAACGCGGACAAGTACTCGCCGCCGGGCAACGACGTGCTGATCGAGGCGCGTGCGGACGAAACACACGTCACGCTCAGCGTGCGCGATCTCGGTCCCGGCGTGCCGCCGCACGCGCTGGAACGCATTTTCGACAAATTTTACCGTACTGACAGCAGCGACGCGCAGCCCGTCTATGGATACGGCCTCGGCCTCTACATCTGCCGCCGCCTGGTTGACGCGCAGGGCGGGCACATCTGGGCGGAGAATCATCCCGACGGCGGCGCCGTCTTCTCGTTCACACTGCCCGCCGCGAGGTGAGCATGCAGACGCTCCTCCTGATTGACGACGACCCCGTCCTGCGTGAACTGTTGTCCAGCCAGTTGCAGGCGGCGGGTTATCGCGTGCAGGCGGCTCCCGATGGACCCACCGGGCTGATACTCGCCGCCGAAGCCAGTCCTGACCTTGTCGTGTTGGACGTGATGATGCCCGGCATGGACGGCTGGGAAGTGTGCCGGCGGCTGCGCGAGAAATCGCCCGCGGCGGTCATCATGCTCACCGCGAAAGGCACAGAGATCGACAAGCTGCGCGGCTTTCGCCTCGGCGTAGACGACTATGTGACCAAGCCGTTCTCCTTCGCGGAACTGATGGCGCGCGTTGGCGCCGTCCTGGCGCGCGTTGAGCGTGGACGCCGCCCGACCCATCGCCTGACGAGCGGCGATTTGACGATTGATTTCGACCAGCGGCGCGTGAGCGTCGCCGGGCGCGCCGTCGAACTCACGCCGACGGAGTATCGCCTGCTCGAATTGCTCGCGCACCATGCGAAGCGCCCCGTGCCGAGCGAGACGCTCCTCGAACAGGTGTGGGGGGCGGAGTATGCCGGCGAAATCGAGCACGTCAAGCATTTTATCTGGACGCTGCGCAAGAAGATCGAAGCCGATCCGGGCGACCCCAAACATCTCATCACCGAGCGGGGGTTCGGCTATCGGTTAGAATAACCTCCACCGTCTTCACATTGTTCCTACACCTGATCTACACCTTCATCTGATATAGTGGCGGTAGGTGTCTGATGACCGAACCATCCTACCGCGTCGCCTGTCCCGACCTCACATTCTATCAGCAGGGTGTGGCGTGCCAGAACGCCTGTCCCGTGCGCACCGACGGGCGTGCCTACGTCACTGCGATTGCGCGCGGCGAGTACGAACGCGCCTACCTTATCGCGCGCGAGACGAATCCGTTTGCCTCGACGTGCGGCTGGGTCTGTGGCGCGCCGTGCGAAGCCGCGTGCCGGCGCGGCCAGATCGACGCGCCGGTCGCGATTCGCGCGCTCAAGCGGTTCGTCAACGACCGCTATGGCGTGTATCTCGGCGAGAGCGGTCAGCCGCGCCAAGCGCCAGCCTGGCCCGCATATGTCGGCGCGACCAATGCGTTCGACCTCGGCAACACGACATTCCCGACCAGCCGCAGCGGACTCGTCACCGCCCGCCAGCGCAGCCCCAAAACCGGCAAACGGGTCGCCATTGTTGGCGCCGGCCCCGCCGGCCTCTCTTGCGCTCACGATTTGGCATTGCTGGGTCACGAAGTCACGCTCTTCGACTCGGCGCCTATGGCGGGAGGCATGTTGCGCCTCGGCGTTCCCGCATACCGCTTGCCGCGCGAATTGATTGACCTTGAGATTCAAGCGATCCTCACACTCGGGCCCACACTCAAACTCAAGCAAGCCATTGGCCGCGACTTCACACTCGCGGATCTGCGCCGCGATTTCGAGGCGGTGTTCCTCGCGATTGGCACGTACAAGAGCCGCAACCTCAACGTCGAGGGTGAGCAATTCGACGGCGTATTGCGCGCGGTGGATTTCTTGATCAACGTCAACCTCGGCGGATACAACCTTGACCTAGGCAAACGCGTGCTTGTGATCGGCGGCGGCAACGTGGCGATGGACGTGGCGCGCACCGCTGCCCGTTTGGGTCATCCTGCTCAATCGGGCGGCGACCTCGAGGTCGCACTCGATGTGGCGCGCGCCGCGCTTCGCCTCGGCACGACGCGCGAGGTGCAGTGTCTCGTCGTCGAAGACCGGAGCGAAATGCTCGCGAATCCGGTGGAAATTGCCGAAGCCGAAGAAGAGGGCATCGCGATCCACAATCACTTTGCGCCCAAGCGCGTTCTCGGGGCGAAGGGGCATGCCATCGGACTCGAAACGCTGAATGTCGCACGCGCTTTTGACGAGCGCGGACGCTTTAATCCGCAGCTGACCCCGGGCACCGAGAAGGTTTGGGAATGTGACAGCGTGATCGTTTCCATTGGACAGACCGGTTCGTTCGAATGGGTGCATCCTGAAGACGGCCTAGAGGTTACGCCGCGCGGCACTTTGGCCGTTGACAGAGAAACGCTAATGACCAGCGCGCCGGGCGTGTTTGCCGGAGGCGATATTGCGTTTGGTCCGCGTCTGATCGTCAACGCGGTTGCCGATGGACAACGCGCAGCGCGCGGCATGCACTCGTATTTGCAAAACGTCCAGCCGCGCCTCATCCGCAAAGGTTTCTTCACGCCGATCGCCAAAAGCGAATATCCGAACGTCGGGCCGCTGCGCGGCTATCTACGCCAGGCGCGCCAACAGCCACCCGCGCTGCCGGTCGCGCGGCGCATCGGGGTCGCGCGCGTCGAAATGGGGTACGACGAGGCTACCGCGCGCGCGCAGGGTGCACGCTGTCTCATCTGCACGCTCAACCCGATTTTCGACGGCGAGTTGTGTATCGCGTGCAACGGCTGCGTCGACGTGTGCCCCATGGATTGCCTGAAACTCGTGCGCGCCTCCGCGCTGAGCGGCGACGACCACCTCGCCGCCGTCATCCAGAGCCGCACCCGTGAGTGGGGCGCAGCCTCCGCGATGCTGCTTGACCCGACACGCTGTGTTCGCTGCGGCTTGTGCGCCGCGCGCTGCCCCACTGAAGCGGTCCGGATGGAAGCGTTCCGCTTCACCGAAGCGATATCGTTCGAGCATGCCTGACGCGCCGGCCCGTCAGATCGTTCCCGGCAAATGATCGGCCACCAATACTCAACAGGAGGTGTTCGATGAAGCATTTCTTTTTCGTTTTGGGATGGTTGGTGTTGACGGGCGCGTGGGTGAATGGCTGTGCGCCATCGACCCCTGCGCCCCAACCTACGGCCGCCCAGCCCGCCGCCACGGCCGCAGCGAAATTGCAGGGCGATGGGACGCGCGGCGGCGTATTGTACGATGCGTGGTGGGAAGTCATCGAAGTCAAAGTGCCGGCGGGCGACCAGCCGCTCTGGAAGACGCAGACCACCAACACGCGCAAAGGCGCCGACACCTGGCGCTGCAAAGAATGCCACGGTTGGGACTACAAAGGCAAGGACGGCGCGTACGGCTCGGGCTCGCACAAGACGGGCTTCGTTGGCATCGTGGGCGCGAAGAGCAAAGCCGCCGACGATGTACTGGCCGCTCTCAAAGGCAAGACCAGCGCCGATCACGATTTCTCCAAAGTGTTGAAAGAGCAGGACCTGATTGACCTGACGCTCTTTATCACGCAAGTGCAGATCGACACGGCCACGCTCGTTAACGCCGACAAAACCGCCAAAGGCGGCGACGCGGCTGCGGGCAAGACTCAGTATGAAAAGGTTTGTGTCAATTGTCACGGGCCGAATGGCAATGCGATCAATTTCGGCACGATCGCGGAGCCGGAGGTTGTCGCACAACTCGCGGCGGACAATCCATGGGAATTCATCCACAAGGTGCGCGTGGGCCAGCCTGGCTGGCCGATGCCTTCGGGCATCAGCAACGAGTGGAAACCGCAGGATTATGCGAATGTGCTGGCTTACGCGCAGACGCTGCCCAAGACGGTCGGCGCGAGCGATGGCGGCCGCCTCTACGACGCGTGGTGGGAAGTAACGGGTGCGGAAGCTCCCACGACCGATCAACCGCTCTGGAAGACGCAGAGCACCAACACGCGCAAAGGCGCCGACAGCTGGCGCTGCAAAGAGTGTCACGGATGGGATTACAAAGGTAAGGACGGCGCGTACGGTTCCGGGTCGCACAAGACGGGGTTTGGCGGTCTGCTGAAATCCGCCACACTCTCGGCGGATGAGTTGACGGCCTGGCTCAACGGGAAGAAGAATGCGAACCACGACTTTTCCAAGGGGATGGATGCCCCCAGCCTCCAGGCGCTGGTCACGTTCATCCAGAAGGAAATGAAAGACCCGTCAGCCTACATCAACGCGGACAAGTCGGCGAAGGGCGACCCCGTGAAAGGCAAAGCCAGGTTCAGCGCGACCTGCGCCGCCTGTCACGGCAACGACGGCAAGAAGCTCAACTTCGGCGATGCCGCCGCGCCGGAGTTCGTGGGCACGCTGGCCGCGGACAACCCGTGGGAGTTTTTCCACAAGGTGCTGGCTGGGCAGCCCGGCGAGCCGATGCCTTCCGGTTATGGCATGAACTGGACGCTGGAGGATGTCGCCAACATCGCGGCGTACGCGCAAACCTTGCCCGTGAAGTAGACACTGAGACTTCCAAATCCCAACAACCGCCAGCCCTTGGGCAGTTGGTTGTTGGGATTTGGAGGTGGGGATTTGGACGTTACCATGACCCGCACATCGCTTCTGGCGCGCATCAGCGAATCGCGCGTGTGGCGCTCGTTTTTTCGACACGGCTGGCCGGACAATCCGCTTGACCGCTCGCTGGTGATGACCAGCAACGTCTTTCTCCACCTGCACCCGGTCAAGGTCAGCCGCAAGAGTTTGCACTGGGCGTACTCGTTCGGACTCGGCGTTATTTCCGCGATCCTGTTCGCCGTGCTCGTGTGGACCGGCGTTCTGCTGATGTTCTACTACGTGCCGTCCGTGGAGCGCGCGTACTCGACGATGAAGGAGATTCAGTTGTCCGTCCCGCTCGGCCAGTTCACACGGGACATGCACCGCTGGGCAGCGCACGCCATGGTGCTCGTCGTGATCCTGCACATGGCGCGCGTGTTTTACACCGGCGCATACAAGCCGCCGCGTGAGTTCAACTGGCTGATCGGCGTGGCGCTGCTCCTCTTCACGCTCGGCGCGAGCTTCACCGGCTATCTGCTGCCGTGGGACCAACTGGCGTACTGGGCTATCACCGTCGGCACGAACATCGCAGGCTACGCGCCGGTCGCGGGACCGGCGGCGCGCCAGATGCTGCTCGGCGGAGGCGAAGTCGGGCAGAACTCGCTCCTTCGGTTTTACACCCTGCACATCGCCATATTACCGCTGCTGATCACGCTGTTCGTGTCGGTGCACCTATGGCGCGTGCGCAAGGACGGCGGATTGGCGGCCAATGACCAGCGGGCCGCGAGCAGTGAACACTGATGGCCGACCACCAGGGGTCCAGTATGGCGAATCAAACGCCGATCACCGACGAGATTTTCCCCAAGCATACGAGCAAAACCTACGCGCTCGTCGAGCTCGTGCGCGGCGAGAGCGCCATGGTCGACAAAGGGCCGGATGACACGCTCTTTGCTTTTCCCAGCGTACTGCTGCGGGAAATCGTCTTGTTCCTCGGCGTGACGCTCGCGATTTTCCTGTTCTCGCTCGTCAAGCATGCGCCGCTGGAGGAAATTGCCAACCCGTTCGTCACGACCGACCCCGCCAAAGCGCCGTGGTATTTTCTCGGCCTGCAGGAACTGCTGGAACACATGCACCCGTTGCTGGCGGGCGTCATCATTCCCGCCGTCCTCGTTCTGTTTCTCGTCGTGCTGCCGTACATCGACCGCTCCAGCGCGGAGGCGGGCGTGTGGTTTGGCTCGGCGCGGGACAAGCAGATCGTCGCGTGGACGGCGTTGTACACGCTGTTCGTGATGAGCGCGTATGTCGTGCTCGACAACGCATTCAGTCTGCGTGAACTGCTGCGCGCGGGCGCCCCCCAGTGGGTGGCGCAGGGCTTGTTGCCCGGCGGCATCCTCGCGCTGCTCGTCGCGCTGCCCGCATTCGCCCTGCGGCAACGCCAGACGACGACGCATCAGATCATGCTGGTGCTGTTTACGGTCATGCTCGTCTCAGCCGTTGTGTTCACCGTGAGCGGCTTTCTGTTCCGCGGCCCGGGGTTCAAGTTGTACTGGCCGTGGCAAATGCCGGGCGGCTACAATCCGTGGGATGGGCTGTAAGGAGGTGGCATGATGGCAGAGACGATCAGAGACGATAAACTCACGCGTCGGAACTTCCTGCTTGTGCTGTGGGGCGCTTCGACCCTGGGACTGTCCGGGCAGGGCTTGGCCGCGTTGTTCCAGTTCTTGCAGCCGCGCGTTGACGCGGGCGGTTTTGGAAGCAAGGTGGTTGCCGGCAATCTGGACGAGTTCCGACCGGGCACGGTCACGTACGTCCAAAAAAGCCGCTGCTATATCTCACGCCTCGCAGACGGCGGCATGCTTGCGCTCTGGCAGCGCTGCACGCATCTCGGCTGCACGGTGCCGTGGCGCGAAGAGCAGGGTCAATTTCTTTGCCCGTGCCACAGTTCGGTGTTCAACCGGCAGGGCGAAGTGACCGGCGGTCCGGCGCCGCGCCCCCTCGACCTATTCCCGCTCAGCGTCAAGGATGGCAAACTGCTTGTGGACACGAGCCGGCCGACCGAGCGCGCGGCATTTGAACGCGCCCAAGTCTTCTACCCCGCATGAGGTCCGCCGATGCGACCGCGAGAGAATCATAACCCACTTGTCGCCGCAGGAGTCGTATTCACGCTGGCGATCGCCATTACGTTCCAGCTTACTCTGGGCTTCGAGCCGGCGCGCATTCGGAGCGTCGAGGCGGCGGACCGCGCCCAGGCCCGGGCCGCGGGGAACACACTGTACGCCGAAAACTGCGCCGCCTGTCACGGCGACCAGGGCGAGGGCAAACTTGGCCCTGCGCTCAACTCAAAAGCGTTCCTCAACGCGACGGCGGACGAGACGCTCGTCAGCTTGATTCGCACGGGCGTGCCGGGCTCGGTCATGCCGGCGTGGGGACAAGCGTTCGGCGGGCCCTTCACCGACCAGCAAGCCGCGCAGGTCGTCGCCTACCTGCGCGCCTGGGAGCCGACCGCGCCGGACGTCAAGCCCGTCACCAGTGCGCCCGACCCCGTGCGCGGCGCAGGCGTTTTTGCGAACACCTGCTTCATTTGCCACGGCGAAGACGGACAGGGCACCGCGCGGGCGCCCGCGTTGAACGATCCCAGGCGGCTCAAGGAGTTTGACGACGGGTGGTACCGCGATGTCATCGCGCACGGCCGCCCGGCTAAGGGGATGCCAACGTGGGGCACCGTCCTCTCGCCCCGGCAGATCAACGATGTGGTGGCACTGCTTGCCGCGTGGCGCGCAGGGCGCACGGTGACGCCCTCAGCGACACTGGCGACCCAGATCAACAGCGCACTATACGCGCTGCGCCAATTCGACCGCGTTGACGCGGCGTTTTTTCTGAGCGCGGCCATCCCATTGGCGAACTCCGCCCAACAAGCCGAGATCGTAGCCGTAGTGGACCTGGTCAAACAGAATCATCTGTCCGAAGCCGAAGCGCGCCTACTGCTTCTCCTGCCCCCATCCGAATTGGGCAAGGAGATATTCGAGAGCAACTGCGCGTCCTGTCACGCCTCGGATGGCAGCGGCGGCATGGGCAAGAACTTGCGCGGCAGCAATTTCGTCAAATCCAAGACCGATGCGGAACTCGTCACGTTTCTAGTGGCGGGCAGGTCCGGCACGGCGATGAACGGTTTCCAAGGCATACTGAGCGAAGAGCAACTCAAGTACGTCATCGCGTTGATGCGGACGTGGCGATAGTAGGATCGAGTCAATCGGCTAACAAGGTTCTGCGCGCCGATTCTCGCTCGGCGGGCAACTGCTGAACGAGGCGCGTGCGGCCTTCCGATGCAGTTCGTGCGGTTCGTCCCAATTGGCGTCGCCCATTACGCCTTGCGTTCGACGACCGCATGCACTGCGGCCACGATATCATCGGTATCGGGTAGGACGACCGGATGAAACGCCGGGCTGAACGGCACCGGCACGCCCGGGTTGGCGACGCGCCGAATGGGCGCTTTGAGCGCGGCCATGGCGTTCTCAGCCACCAGGGCTGCGATCTCCGCGCCCGGGCCGGCCGTCTTGACGGCTTCGTGGGCGATTACCAGCCGGCCTGTCTTGCGGACGGAAGCCAGGATGGCATCGGTATCGAGTGGCGCGAGGCTCCGCAAGTCGACCACCTCGACGTCGATGCCTTGTTCGGCGAGTAGCTGCGCCGCCTCCAGGGCGTAGGGTACCATACTGCCATACGTTACCACGCTGACATCGCGCCCGCTGCGCGCTACCGCTGCGCTCCCGAGTGGGACGACGACATTCCCCGCCGGCACGGCGCCGCGGCGAGCGTAGAGCGGCTTGCTCTCGATGAATACGACCGGGTTTGGGTCGCGGATGGCGGCTTTGAGCAGCCCTTTGGCGTCGGCGGCATTGGAGGGCGCGACGACCTTCAATCCCGGCACATGCATGAACCAGGCATCGAACGACTGGCTGCTGTACACGGTGCCGGAGCGCAAGTTGACGAGGCGTACGACCAGTGGCGCGGACATCCGGCCGTTGTGGACGTAGCTGACCTTCGCAGCCGTATTGACGATATGATCCAGCGCGATGGGGACCGCATCGGTGAACTGAATTTCAACCACGGGGCGCATACCCAGCATAGCGGCGCCCACCGCCATCCCCATGATGCCCGACTCCGAAATCGGCGTGTCGAACACGCGTGCCGGGCCGAATTCCGCCTGCAACCCGCGCGTGACGCTGGCGATGGCGCCGCCATAGGCAGCCACGTCCTCGCCAAACACAAATACGCTCGAATCGTGCCGCATCTCTTCGCGAAGGGCGGTATTGAGCGCTTCTTCAACGGTCTGCGACGTTTCGGCAGCGGATACGGCGGGTGCCGCGTTAGCCGGCGGCGCGGCCTGCTCGGCATAGATGTGCTGCGTTACTTCGCTCGGCTCCGGCCATGGGCTGTCTTCGGCATACTGGATCGCTTCGGCCAACTCCGCATGGATCGCCGCATCCATCTCTTCGGCGGCCTCGGTGCTCAGGATACCGCGTGAGCGCAAGGTTGCACCCAGCAGGTGGATCGGATCACGCGCCTTCCAGCGCGCGACCTCGTCGGCCGGGCGCTCTTCCGGGAAGGTGGGATAGTGGGTCTCGAAGCGGTAGGTCTTGCACTCGACGAGCGTCGGCCCGCCGCCGGCGCGCGCGCGCTCGACGGCAGTCTGTACAGCTTCGTGGACCGCGAGGACGTCCTGACCGTCCGCGATCACGCCGGGCATGCCGTACCCGGCGGCGCGCTGAGCGACATCGGCGATGCGCATGCCGATGCTGGCCGGCACCGTTTGGGCGTAGCCGTTGTTCTCGCAGACGAACACGACCGGCGCCTGGAGCACGGCCGCCAGGTTCAAGCCTTCGTGGAAATCGCCGCGATTGCTTGCCCCGTCGCCAAAGAAGTTGATCACGACGTTATCCGTACCCTGCATCTTGAGCGCCAGCGCGGCGCCGACGGAAACGGGGACGTGGCTGCCCACCAGGCCCGTGCCGGCCAGCACGCCGAGATCGGGATAGCCCGCGTGATGCGAGGTATCCTTGCCCCGCGAGATGCCGCCGATACGCCCATTCATGGCGGCGACATGCTGTCGCAGAGAGACGCCACGGACGAAGAAAGCCTCGGTCGTGCGCAACGATGGATGAACCCAGTCGCCTGCGCGCAGCCCGTAGCAAGCGCCGACCCCGACGGCCTCCTGACCGATGCTCGGGTGCAGACCCTGCACGAGCCGTCCCGCCCGGTACCAACCCAGCACGTGCTCCGTGTAGCGTCGCGTGAGCAGCATGAGACGGTAGAGTTCGATGAGATCAGTGTCCTTGAGCGAGTGAGACATGGCACGCACTCCTATCGGTCGGATAGACTGCAAGGTGATTCCGGTTTAGCTGATGAGCCGGGCGTGGGGCCGTTTGATCAGACATCTGACGGGCTGTGGAGCCGCTCTTCCGCGCGGCTGCCACGCGATGATCGAAGCGTGACTCAACGCAAACGATTATAGGAGATGTAACATATATCTGCCAACGGGTATACCGCCAAACTGTCGGGGCTGCGACCAATCGTCATGCCGGCATGTAGTTAGCCGGCATCCACTATTTCCATAACCGGTGCCACCTATTTGAGTGGATTCCGGCCAAAAACGTGCCGGAATGACGATTTGGCTGGCCATACGATCCCGACACTTTTGCGGTATACCCCTGCCAACGATTAGCTTGCTTACCTACAGCTCGTAAACGAGTGATGCGATTTGTAGATCCTTGACAATCACAATCGACTCTGCTACCTTGTTTGTCACCGAATCTACGAGACGAGTAAACAGTTGCAGCTTTGTGGATTCTGGGTGGACCTACGGCGGCTCCTGCAATCGCACAGCGAAGAGCTATGTGATACTGTGTGGGAGAGAACGTCAGGAGCCAGTGCGATGCGACCGGCGCTCACGCGGCGATTGACCGTGAGCGGTAGGTCGTGAGCGCGCCGGACGTGCGGTCCGGTCAAGCATCCCGACCGCCGCGCGGCCGGGCGTAAGAATGGACTGCTGATGCGCGCCAGTGCACATTGGATTGCGCTGGGCCCGCCGCTCATTTCCACCGAGAGCGACATCGATGATATGCTCGCCATCGTCGATAGCAGCATTGCCGAAGTCGCGCAGGAGCTCACAGGAGCCTGAAACGATTCACTCGCGCTCGCGCCGCGCCAATCATTTTCACGGCTGGATAATGGCAAGCAGCCTAGCGCAGTTTGCGGAATAATCCGACATATGCCGCAGGGCTGTACGCCGCATGTAGGGACAGGCCTTTGGCCTGTCCGACGGGCAGGTCAAAGACCTGCCCCTACACGGCGAACCGCATGGCGGGCCCGATGTTTTTGCAAAATGCGCTAGCATTGGGGGAGGCGAATCCTGGCGCAATCCCATCTGAGCCGAGGGAGCTTGGTATGAGCGACAGATTGAGCATCGACGGCGGAACACCAGTGCGGTCCGCGCCTTTGCCGTTCATTCGCGCCAGTTACGGTTACGAGGAACTGCGCGAAGTGCTGGATGTCTTTGAGAGCGGTGTCTTCTGCTCCGTCTATCCCGATGCGCCCAAGGTACGGGCGCTCGAAGCCGCCTTCGCCGCGTACGCCGGCGCCAAACACGCCGTCGCCTTCAATTCCGGCACCACCGCCCAGCACGCGTCGCTGGTGGCAGCGGGCGTCGGCCCGGGCGACGAGGTCATCGTGCCGCCGCTGACCTTCGCCTCCACGGCTTACACCGTCTTGATGGTGGGCGCGACGCCGGTGTTCTCCGACGTGGACGACAACACGATTTCGCTCGATCCGGAGTGTGTCGCCGAGCGGATTACGCCGCGCACGCGCGCGATCGTGCCCGTGCACTGGTTTGGCCATCCCGTTGCGATGGATGAGTTGATGGGGCTGGCGGGGGCGCACGGGCTGACGGTGATCGAGGACTGCTCCCACGCCTTCGGCACCGTCTATCGCGGACGGAAAGCCGGCACGATCGGCGCCATGGCCTGCTGGAGTCTTCAGGAATCCAAGATACTCACCGCGGCGGGCGAAGGCGGGATGCTGACCACCGACGACGACGCGTTGGCCGCGATCGCTCGTTCCATATGCGATCACGGGAAGGACAAAGGCCCGCAAGCCGCCGGCGCAGCCGGCTATCGCATCGTGCGGGTCGGCAACAACTACCGTATGTCCGAGTTACACGCGGCCTTCGCGCTCGCCCAATTGCGCAAGGCCGAGCGATTGCGCGCGGCGCGCCAGGCGCATAGCGAGTATCTCGCTGCGGGCCTGCACGGCGTGCCCGGGCTGCGCCGGACGCAGCCGTGGCCGGACGTCGAGTTGTCCTACGCGTACTATGCGGTGCGCTGCGACGAACGATGCTTCGGGTCAGATGGCGCGCCCTGGCAAGCCCTCAACCGGATCTCGGCGGCGCTGACGGCTGAGGGCATCGGTAATGTCGTCATGGGCCGCGAGGAGTTCCTGCCTCCCCATCCGCTCTTCCGTGAACGCTGCGGCGCAGCCAGCGTGCCCGTGGCCGAGCGTATCGCGCGCGAACTGCTGCTGCTGCCGCTCTACCCCGATCTAACGCGCGCCGATCTGGACGATATCATCGCCGCTGTACGCAAAGTGGTCGCAGCCTATTCGAAAGGGTGACGACAGTGACCATCCGCATAGCCATCGGTCGTTTTTGGACGGAGTCCCATTCCTTTTCGCCGCTGCTCACCAACCGGCAGATGTTTGAGTGCGGCGTGTTGGAAGAAGGCGATGCACTGCTGAAGAAACTGCGCGGCACCCGCACGGAAGTTGGTGGATTCTTAAGCGTCCTGGATGCTGAAGGCGTCACGGTAGCGCCGACGCTGGCGGCCCAGTGTATGTGTGGCGGTCCCATTGAGCAGCCGCTTTGGGAGCGATTGCGCGATGGGTTGCTGCAGCGCCTGTCTGAAGCGTTACCCGTTGACGGCGTGCTCCTATCACTGCACGGGGCCACGGTGGCGGAGCAGGAGGACGACTGCTGCGGCACGTTGCTGGCAGCCGTCCGGCGGCTGGTTGGTCCTCATGTGCCGGTGATTGCCACGCTGGACATGCATGGCAATGTGACCGCCGCGATGATCGCCAACAGCACGGCGCTCATTGCCTACAAAACCTATCCTCACCACGATTTCCACGCGCGCGGCGAACAGGCGGCTCGGCTCATGCTCAGAACCGTGCGGGGAGCAGTGCGGCCGGCCACGGTGATGACGGCGCTGCCACTCTCCATCGGCCGCTCGACAGACCTGCAACTGGAACTCATCGCCGAAGGCGCCGCGCTGGAGGAGTCGGGGCGCATCCTCGCCTGCTCGATTATGAACACCCACACGGGGCTGGACGTGGCGGAGATGGAGTCGTTCAGCGCGCTGATCGTCACTGACAACGATCCGGGCCTGGCGAGTCGCATCGGGCAGGACATGATGTGGAAGGCGTGGCAGCAGCGCCAGCGGGTGCGCGGCGGCACGGCGCCGTCGGGCGTCACGATGACGGAGGCGGTCCCTGCCGCGCTGGCTCACCCGCCGGGCACCGTCGTGCTCACCGAGTGGGGTGATGCGGTCACAGCCGGGTTTCCGGGCGACAACGCCGAACTGATCGCGCAGCTGCTGGAACGGCGAAGTCCGGCGCGCGCCTGCCTGCTCATCACCGATCCCGACCTGGTGCAGAGGGCGATTGCCGCGGGCATTGGCAACCCGGTGTCAGGTCCGATCGGCGGTCGCTGGGGCGGGACGTACTACAAGCCCGTGCCGGTCGATGGGCGCGTGCGGCTGCTGTTCGACGGCGTGCTGCCCCCGAGCCATGAGGCGCATCCAAGCCATCTGGCGGTGTCTAATACCAGCATGGGTCCGACCGCGGTGGTGCAGGTGGGCGACAACATTACCGTCATCGCCACGTCGGTGCCGGTGGCCTCGACTGAGCCGACGGTGTTTCGGGCGGCGGGCGTGGAGCCCGCAGACTACCGGCTGGTGCTCTGTAAGGCAATCATCCAGCACCGGGCACACTTTGCATCCATGGCTGTGGGCTTTGTGGACATCGACGGGGGTCGCTACGACAACAACACCCATCCCTGGCGCAAGCACGATCCCAAGTCCAGCTACCCCTACCGCGAATTCACCGATGACGAGATCCGCAGCCGCCTCGGTTACGAGGGCTGACCGCGTGAACGCGCACAACGGGAGGAGCCATGCAGCGGATGACGGGCGGTGAGGCGATTGTTGAATGCCTGGCGGCGCAGGGGGTAGATGCGGTGTTCGGCATCCCCGGTGTGCACAACCTGGCGATCTACGATGCGCTGCGCCGCCGCCCAACCATCCGCGCCATCACGACGCGGCACGAGGGCGGCGCAGGGTTCATGGCCGACGGCTACGCGCGGGTGAGCGGCCGGCCGGGCGTGTGCCTGACCATCACCGGGCCGGGCGCGGCCAACGCGCTGGCGCCCCTGACCAATGCGTATGCCGATTCGGCGCCGGTGATGCTCATCACGTCCGAGGTCGACTTGACAGTGCGCGGGCGCGGTTTGGGTGCGTTCCATGAGATCCCGAATCAGCTGGAGATGCTGAACGGTGCGGTCGGGCGGGCCAGTCGCGTGACGCGCGTCGAGGAGATCCCATCTGCATTTGAGCACTCGTGGGAAGCGATGCTGAACGGCCGACCGCGACCCGCTGCGCTGGAGATTCCGCTCAATGTATTGCAGGGCGAGGGAGACGTCGAGATTCCCTCACGGCATATCCCGGTACGCACAATGCCTGATCCCGAAGCGGTCGCGCAGGCCGCTGCGCTGCTGGCACAGGCAGAGCGCCCGATTATCTATGCGGGCCAGGGCGTGCTCGCGTCCGGCGCATCGGCGGCCCTCAGCCTTTTGGCCGCAGCGCTCGGCGCGCCTGTCTTCACTACGTGCCTGGGGCGTGGGGCCATCGCGGGCGATCACCCCCTGTGTCTGGGCTTTGGCTGGACGTGGCCCGAGGGCCCGTTTGCACCGCTGCTGGCCGAAGCCGACGTGGCGCTCGTCGTCGGGTCGAGCCTGGATGCATATGATACGGGCGTGGGTACTCTGCCGCTGCCGCCACGCGTGATCCAGATCGATATCGACGCGCGGGAGATCGGCAAGCTGTACAGGGTGAGCGTGCCGATGGTGGCCGACGCGCGACTAGCGCTGGAACAACTGACCGCGAGGTTGCCGGCCAGGCCTGAACGGCTCTCAGCCGTGACGCGCCGCGTAGCCGCGCTGCGCGCCGCCGGCCATCGGCAGGTTGCGGGTAAGGCCGGATGGCAGATGATGCAGGCAATTCAAGCGGCGGCGCCGCGCTCGGCGATCATCGCGGGCGATGCGGCATCGATCAATGCCTGGCAGATCTATCACCTGCCGATCTTCGAGCCACGCAGCGCGCCCTTCCCGATGCACAATGCCGCGCTCGGGTATGCGTTTCCGGCGGCGTTGGGTGCAAAGATCGCCCGGCCCGACCGGGCCGTGATCGCCATCTGCGGCGACGGCGGCGCGCTGTTCACCGCGCAGGAACTGGCGACGGCAGTGCACTACGGCATCCGCGTGGTGTTGATCGTGTTCAACGACGGCGGCTATCGCTCGATCGAGGCGTACCAGCGGAGGATGTACGGGCAGCCCTATGCGGGCACACTGACGAATCCCGACTTCGCGCTTTTCGCGCAGTCGTTTGGCGCGCTGGGACTGCGGGCGGAAACGCCGGAACAGTTACAGGCCGCCGTGCAGAAGGCGCTAACGGCATCCGGGCCGGCGGTGATCGAGGCGCCGGGCGCCATCGGACCGCCAACCTGGGCAGCGACGGGATGACCGGTGATGCCGCGCGCGGCCCGACGAACCCGCGCCGCCCCCCCATGGCGCTCTTCACAAGTAAACGGCCCGCCCGCAATATATCGGAGCTATGCGACTTTCGTAGGGGCCGACCCGTGTGTCGGCCCTCAGCTCATCAAGCGGGCGCACATGCTGGCGCGCCCGCGCTCGTGAACGAAGCGTGGAACACCCGGCGTCCCAATCACAAAAAAAGGCGCCGCGGCATTCAATGCCGCGGCGCACGCACGGCCTGCCACCGGGTAATTGCGGTTACGGTCCTGCCAGCGCCTTGTTGATCACAGCCGCGGCGGCATCCAGTGCATCCTTCGCCGGGGCGGTGCCCAACTCCACCTTCTCGACTGCCTTGCGGAGTTGCTCATCGCTGTTGCCCAGTTCGCTGAAGAGTGGGATCGCGCTGGCGTACTCCAGTTGCTTCACAACCGTCTCGGCATTCAGCGCCGTCTTAAAGTACTCCTTGATCGCCGGGAGGTTCGCCACGGACTTGCGGATCGGCACGTAGCCCGTCTGCATGAATAGGTCCAGCGAGTTTTCCGCGCTGGTCATCCACTGCACGAATTCCCATGACGCCTTCTGCCGTTCAGCGGTCGTCTTGAAGATGACGAGGCTCGCGCCGCCAATCGGCACCGAGCGCACCTTCTTCATCGGCAGGAACCCGACGCCGACCTTAAACTTGGAGTCCTTCTCGATGGTAGCGAGCGTTGCCGAGGAACGCATCAGCATGCCCAGTTTGCCCGTCGTGAAGTCGGCGCCCGCCTGCGCGTGCTGGTTCGCGGGCATCGCCTTGTGCACCGTCACCAGATCGCCCCAGAACTTGAGCGCCTCGACGCCTTCCGGGCTGTTATAGACGACCTTCTTGCCATCGTCGCTGAGGATCTTGCCGCCGTTCTGCATGATCATCGCGCTCAGGTACCAGTGCGTATCGGTGTGTGTATTGAAGCCCCACTGGTCAGGCTTGCCATCGCCGTTCGTGTCCTTGGTCAGCGCTTTCGCAGCCGTCACCAACTCGTCCCAGGTCTGCGGCGGCTTGTTCGGGTCCAGCCCCGCCGCCGTGAACAGGTCCTTGTTGTAGTACAACACCGGCGTGCTGTTGTTGAACGGCATCGTCACGATTTTCCCCTGGAACTTGTTGTAGTCCCAGAAGCCGTCGAAAATGTCGGCGCGTGCGGCGGCGTCGGCGAAGTCGGTGATCGGCACGATCGCGCCGGATTCGGCGAGCGTCGGCGCCCCGCCCATCTGGGCAACATCGGGCACCGTCTTGGCGGTTATCGCTGCCGTCAACTTCTGCGCGATGTCGGCATAGCTGCCCTGAAAAACGACCTCGACCTGCGTGTTGGGGTGGCCCTTGTTGAACTTCGCCACCATCTCCTCAATGACCTTGCCCTGCGCCCCGCTCAACGCGTACCAGAACGTCAGCTTGACCTGCCGCGGCGCGCTTGTGGCGGTCGGGGCGGCGGGCGCCGCCGTTGGCGCGACAGGCGCTGTCGTCGAGGCAACGGCCATCGTCGTGGGCGCCTGCGCAGGTGGACTGGTGGGGGCGGCGGTCGGCGCGCTCGTCGCCGATGGACCGCACCCCGCGAGCAGCGCCAGGACTAGCGCCAGGCACAACCCGCTACGGAACTTGAACATAGTCTGCTCCTCCTGGTGATGTGGTTTGACTACTGCCGGATGCCGGTGGCGGCAATACCCTGCACGAACTGCTTCTGCACGAACAAATAGAGCACGACGACGGGAATTGAGACAAACACGGCGGCGGCCATTAAAAGCCCCCATTGGCTCGCCCCCTCCTGCCCCACGAAGTAGCGCAAACCGATCTGCACCGTGCGCATGCTGTTGCTGTTCGTTACGATCAGGGGCCACAGGTAGCTGTTCCAATTGCCCATGAAAGCAAACAGCGCGAGCGTGGCCAGCGCCGGACGCGAGAGCGGCAGCACGATGCGCCACAGAAAGCCCAGCCGCCCGCACCCGTCGAGAATGGCCGCATCCTCCAGATCATTCGGGATCGTCAGGAACGATTGGCGCAATAGGAAGACGCCGAACGCGCTGGCGAGGAATGGGGCAATCAGCGCGAAATATGAATCCAAGCCCAGCGCGGGGCTGATCTCGCCCAGCGTGTTGAGCAGCAGAAACGAGGGGATAATCGTCATCTGGTGCGGGATCATCATGCTACCCAGATAGATCGTAAAAAGGGCGTCGCGCCCGGGAAAGCGCAGGCGCGCGAACGCGTACGCCGCCAGCGCGCCCGTCGCGAGCTCGCCTAGCGTCACGGCCACCGCCACAATTCCACTGTTGAGGAAGTAGCGTGGGAAGGGGGCTGCCTGCCACGCGCGCGCATAGTTGCTCCACGCGAACTCGGTCGGTATCCATTGCGGCGGGTAAGTGAGCGCCTCCGCCTGGCTCTTCAGCGACGTGCTGATCATCCACAGGAACGGCATCACCATGACTGCGGCGCCGGCGATCAGCAGTAGATGGATTACCACGCGCTCGAACTGTTTGGCGAACGTCATACCGGCCTCACTGGTAGTGGACTCGCGAACCCAGCATCTTCGTCTGGATCAACGTCAGGATCAAGATGATGCCGAACAGCACCATCGCAATCGCCGAGCCGTAGCCCATGTTGAACTGCTGGAACGCCTGCTGGTAGAGGTAGTAGACGATGACGGTGGTGGAGCCGAGCGGCCCGCCCTGTGTCATGACATGCACCTGCGTGAACGACTGGAACGAGTTGATCACAGCGACGATCAGGATGAGGAACGAGGTCGGCGTCAGCATGGGCCATGTGATGTAGCGGAACAACTGCCAGCGGTTCGCCCCGTCGATTTGTGCCGCCTCGTACAAATGCTGAGGGATGTTCTGCAGGCCCGCGAGATAGATGATCACGTTGTAGCCCATCCCGCGCCAGATGCCAAGCAGGATGAGAGCAGGCATGGCCGAGCCCGGCTCATTCAGCCAGCGCACGCCGGGCAGACCGACGGACTGCAAAAAGTAGTTCATCAAGCCCACGTCCGGGTGATAGATCCACATCCACACCACCGAAACGGCCACCAGCGAGGTGATCGTCGGCACGAAGTATGCCGTGCGGTAAAGCGCCAGCCCCCGCAGGGGACGGTTCAACAGCAACGCGATAAGCAGCGCCACCGCCATGCCGGTCGGGATCGAGCCCAGCGCGAAATAGAAGGTGTTCCACAACGCCTGCCAGAACTCCTCGGAACTGAACAGGAACTCGTAGTTGCCCAATCCGATGAACGCCGCCGGACCACGCAGGAGTCGCCAGCGCTGGAACGACAACCCGAACGCATAGACGACCGGGTAGTAGATGAAGACCGACAGCACGATAAAGCTCGGCAGCAGGAAGGCGTATGCGGTGAGCCATTCGCCCCACTGGCGGCGGCTGATGTTTCGTGAGGAGATCATGCCGCGTTCCCGTTCCAGGCGGCGCGCATCCGCGCGAAGCTTTCCGCCATCCGCTCATGTAGTCGTTCGACGCGCTGCGCGCGGTAGCCATTGATTTCCATCACCACCGCGCCGTCGAACCCGGCCCGTCGCAGCGCACGCAAATCGTCCGCCCAGGGCACGTTGCCATACACCAGGGGGAAGTGATCTTCGCCGGCGGCATCAATGTCGTGCACGTGCGCATGGCGCACCGCGCTCAGGAATGCGTCGTCCGGCGGGCTGTTATATCCAAGTAACACGTCGTGCCCGAAATCCCAGCAGATGTTCAGGCGAGCAGCGTCGATGTCCCGCACCACCGCGCGCACCTCCGCGCGGCTCTCACCCGTCCGCGTGAAGCCCGGCTTGGGCGGGAGATTTTCCAACATCAGGCGCGCCTGGCTCGTCTGCGCGAGCATCCATACCAGAAACGCCGTCGTGTCGGCGCGCAGCCGGGCGCGGACGTCAGCGCCGGATCCCGGCGCGTGCGCTCCATGGATGACGAGCGACGGGACGTAGCCACCATCCAACGCCAGCCGTTCGATGAGTTCGATGGCGGGTGCATACAATTGTTCGATTTCCGTGCGCCGCGTGCCGTTGAATCCGTCGGCGTTATACGGATCCTTGTAAGGCGCGTGGAAGTGGCAGCGGTAGCCGGCGCGCGTGCATTCCGTGGCGAGCGCCTTCAGTTCGGGCCACTCATCCCACGTGGGATGCAGGGTGAACTCGAGTACCGTCATGCCCGCTTTTTCCAGCGGCGACAGGAAGTCAGCCAGGCGGCCATCGCCCAGCCACTTGGGGTGCAACGCAAAACCGAGATCCATGGTCAGTTCTGCCCCATTTGCGACGGTACCCGCCGCTTCAACGCGCCCGCGATGGCGGCGCAGTCCAACCCGTTCACCCGCTCGACTTCGCTCACCAGCGGCGCGTCCAGTGCGGCGATCCCGCGCAACGCGCCACAGATACTTCCGGCAATCGCGGCAATCGTGTCGGTGTCCCCACCGATATTCGCGCCCGCCTCGATCGCGCGTTGGGGATCCCCGCGCGCCGCAACGACGATCCCGATGGCGCTCGCCACAGACTCGGCGGGGTCGAGCCCGACACCCACAAAGTCATGCAGGGCATCCAGGGCACGCTCCGTGTCCGCCGACTCGTCCACCAGCCGCACGGCAAGCGCAATACGGCGATCGAGCGGCGTCGCCCAAGACCACGCGCCATGCGCTCGGCCCTGCCGTGCGCCTTCCTGTGCCGCGGACACCACGGCCTCCACGATCGCGCCGGGTTGCATGGCGGCCGCAATCGCGAACGCCACGGCGACCGCGCCCTGCATCGCATTGTGCGTGTTGTGCGTCGGGATGCTCGCGGCGACCGCGTCGCGCAGCGCCCCGGCGAAATCCCCCGCATGGACGATGCCCACCGCCGCCACGCGCATCGCGCCGCCATTGGTCGTGCCCTGCCGTCCGGTTTGGTGGGGCGATGCGCCGCTCATCAGGGCCTGCAAGGCGCGCCGCGTGCTCGGTCCGAGATAGGGGTTATTCAACCCGTCATGCGATTGCGCCCACTCCACCAGCGCCGCCGCCATCCGTTCCGCTGTCAGCGGTTCGCCGCTCGCCAGCAGATGCGCAACAATCAGCGTCTGCTCGGTGTCGTCGGTGACCGCTCCCGGTGGCTGCGCATGCGCCGGGTGCGCGTCCGGCGGCGCGACAAGCCGGTTCAGCCAGCCGTAGCGCGCGCGGATCGCCTCACGCGACATGAACTCGCTGGCGCGTCCCAGCGCATCGCCTGTCGCGACACCCGCCAGGCAGCCGGTTGCCTTCTCAACGAACGATGGTGCGGCGTTCATCCCTCGAACTCCACCACCGTCTTGATACCCTGATATTGCGCGCCGTCTGCGAGCGCGCCTTCCACACCGTCAAGCGCGATCCGGCGGGTGATGAACTTCTGTGCATCAACCGCGCCGCCCGCGAGCGCATCCAGCGCATGGCGGAAGTGCGTCGGCGCAAAGCCGAAGGTGCCGAGCAGCCGGACTTCGTCGTAGTGAATGCGGTTCGGGTCCACGTTCATTCGCGAGCCGCCTGGCAGCCCGCCGAACAGGTTGATCGTCCCGCCGCGCCGCACAAGTCCCATGGCTTGCTCGGCCACGGCAACGGCCCCGACGGAGACCATGACGTGATCCATGCCCGCACCCGCACTCAACGCCTTGACGGCGTCGCCCAGATCGCGCTCGGCCACATTGATCACATGATCGGCAAGGCTTTCCGCCGCTTGCAGACGCTCCGGCGTCAATCCGGCGACCACGACCAGCGTCGCGCCCATTGCGCGCGCCGCGCTCGCCTGCAGCAGCCCCATCGGTCCATCGCCGATGATCAGCACGGAGTCGCCCGGTTGCAGACTCAACGCCTCCAGACCGTGATAGCAGCATGCCAGCGGTTCGGCCAGCGTGGCGGCGGCGAAATCCATGTGCGCGGGAATCCGGATCAAGCCATCGCGCACGATGCGCCCCGGCGCGCGCACGTATTCGCTGAATCCGCCCGGCTCGACCGACGCGCCAAACAGGTCACTGCAGAGCGAATGCTGTCCCCGCCGGCAGAAACGGCACACGCCGCACGGCACATAGGGCGCCACGACCACCCGCTCGCCCGCGCGCCAGCCGTCCGCCTGCGATTCGGCGATGACGCCGCTCATCTCGTGGCCGAGCACCGCGCCCGCCGTGATGAGCGGGTGTCCGCGCACATACGTCTTGATATCGGTCGCGCAGATGCCGCAGGCGCGCATCTGCACCAGCACCTCGCCGTCGCCGATTGCCGGGCGCGGCAGATCGCCGATTTCGACCCGGCGTGGTCCAAGATAACGCAACACTCTCACAGGTTGCCTCGCCTGACTGCGCTCACGTGACGGCCAGCGCCGTCGCCAGTCCGCGACGCACGCGGATCGTGGCGCGGTCGTTCGCGTTCAGCAGGCGCAGCGGGTTACCGTCGGCGCATAATGCCGCGCCGGCGCGGAAACCCCATCCCTCGACCCGCTCGTCCTCGCACAGGCCCGCATAGCGCGTCACGATCGGCTCCGTGCGCCGCAATTCATCGGCATCCAGTTGCGTGCGCACAATCAGATGACTGCATGCCAGACAGCCGGCGGGATCGCCGACGAGCGACGAGAGCAGGACCCCGCCCGCAATCGCTTTGCCGTAGAAACGCTCGTCGGGCAGCCCGACAATAACGGTCGCTGCCTCCACGCCCGTCGCGATCAGTGTTTCGCCGCGGCTCCCGTACTTGGCCACACGCGTCCGCTCCGTCCAAACCGCTTCCGGCGCCCGCGGCACATTCCGTCCCTGCATCTTCTGCGCCGCATCGACGTCCGTCACCCCGCCCGCGACGGTTGCCAGCACGGTGAAGCCGATCACGACATCGTTGAAGGCGAGTCCTAACAGGTCGCTATTGGCGCCGACCAGCAGTCCGTCGACGGCGCGCCGTTCGAAATGCGCCCCGGCGAGTCGTTCCGTCTCGTGTCCCAGGCACGTGACGAGCGGCCCGACATTGGCTGACCCGACGCCGACACCGCAGATCGGCGTCGCGGCGCGTCCGGGTTCAGTCGTTTGTGAACTCAGCGCAAACGCCACATCGGCCAGCGTGCCGTCGCCGCCGACGACGACCAGCGCATCCACGCCCTGCGCGGCAAACTCCCGCGCCAGCCATGCCGTGCGCGCTTTGCCGTGGTGCGGCGACCAGTCCACCGTTCGGAGTGTGACGGGCAAGTGGGCTAAAGCATCCGCGCCCATCTCACCCGCGCCCGCAAGCACTTCGCGCGGCGCCAGCGCGCGCAGCGCCTCGCGCGCCGCCGCCAAACCGTCGCCGCCGCCCGCGGTGGGATTGACGATCAAACCAACCTGGCGCAGGCTCACGTCGCCGCTGCCTGTCTGTGCAGGGCCAGCACGCGCCGCGCCGCCACCTCGTCGGTGATCAGCGCGTTCACAAAGCGCCCGCGCAATGCGCCGAGAATCGCCTCTGCTTTGGAGTCGCCGCCGGCCACCCCGACGACCCGCCGCGCGCGCTGGAGCTGGCCGAGTTCGGCCCCGACCACGCCCCTGACGACATCCGGGCACGGACGCCCGTGCGCGTCGAAGAAACGCACGCAGATATCGCCGACGGCGCGCGCCGCGAGCAGGCGCTGCTGGGTATCCGCGTCCAGATAGTTCACGAACAGCATCTGAATGCCCGATTCGAAATCGGCATTGCCAATGCCGACCACAGCGACATTCAACTGCTGCCAGAGCGCAGATACCTGCTGGAGGTCGGCGGACCCCAATAGGCGTTTCGCCATCTCATCCGATTCAGCCAGAGCCGGCGCATAAAAGCTATGCCAGGTTCCGCCAAACGCCTCCGCGAGCGTGCGCGCCAGTTCATGTACTTGAAAGACGGGCGCGATCTGTCCCAGCCCGCCCAGCAGTGGCGCTACGCTGATGCGTGTGCGCCGCCGCCGACCCGCGCGTGCGGGACGGCCCGGCTCCAGCGCGGAGACCATCTCGTAGAGCGTGCGCCCCCAGCCAATGCCGACCAGGTCGCCGTCGTGCAGTGTGCGCTCCAGATAGCGAGCGGCGGCTTGCCCGATGCGGCGCCGCACCAGCGCATGCTCCGCATCGCCCACGGCAACCACAGTGGCGTCTGCCAGATCGAACGCGGCGATCAATTCGTCCGCCAGCGCGCCGGAGGTGGCGGAGGGATCGGCGATACGGATCTGCACGATCCCCTCGTCGCGCGCCTGCTGCAAGAGGCGCGAGACGGTCGGGCGGGAGGTTTTCAGGACACGCGCCACTTCCGCCTGTGTGCGGTCGTCTTCGTAGTAGAGGCGCGCTGCCTTGAGCATGGCCGCACGCTCGGCGCGGGTTGTCATTTTGGGTCTGGCGTGTGAACAAATGTAAAATACATTTGTTCACATTATTATGTAATCAGCGCCAATTGTCAAACCCAGGAGGACACGCATGGAGACGGGCAAATCGCGCCGGCTGGCGCGGTTGTTTGGACACGGAGACCGATGTCTCATCGTGGCGATGGACCACGCGGGATTCATGGACAAGCCGCTCAAGGGGCTGGAGAATCCCGCGCCCCTGATCGTCGGCGTCGTGCGGGCGGGCGCGGGTGCACTGCTCGTCACGGCAGGCACGCTGAAGCGTTGCGTGACATCGATCGGAACGGCCGGCGTCTGGCTCAGCGTTGACGCACAGGTTCCCCTGCTGGAGCGCGCCGCCGAGTGGGCCGTGCGGCTCGGTGCCGATGGGCTGAAGTGCATGTTCTATGCGGGCGGCGCCGAGCCATCGGGCGGCGAGGCGGCGCTTGCCGCGCTGAGCGCGGAGTGTGAGCGTTGGGGGTTGCCGCTGATGGCGGAGGTGATTCCAGGCGGCTTCGGCGCGGGTGCGGAGGCCCGTACGCCGGAACGCATCGCCGGCGGCGCGCGCATGGCGGCAGAAATGGGCGCGGATGTGGTCAAGACGTTCTACACGGGCGATCCGCAATCGTTCCGTGACGTGGCGCGCTACGCCGGCGTGCCGGTCGTTGTGCTCGGCGGTGAGCGCGCAGCGACGGACCGCGACCTGCTGGTGGGCGTGCGCGGCGCGCTCGATGGCGGCGCGGCAGGGATCGCCATCGGTCGCAATGTTTGGCAGTCCGACGATCCGGGCGGGCTTGTGCGGGCGCTGGCGCGGCTCGTGTACGCGGACTCCACGGTCGAAGAAGCGTTGCAGAGCGCCTGAGCGTGGCGGCGAAGTCCGAAGGGCTGTTCGCATCGCACAGGTTGGGCACGCGATGGACTCGCGCGCCTTCCTTCGTATGCACGCCGGCGGGCATATCCACCAGCGGCTGCCAAGCCTGAGTGCCGACTAACCCGTGTTCGTCACGCGCGATGTCCCCGTGCGATACGACAAACGCCGCGATTCATCACCGCGGCGTTGTGTTTTGCTTTTCGCACAGCCTTACCGGTTGCTCTGCGTCTTGCTCCGCACGCGCTGCATCGTCTGCTCGACATAGCCGCCAAAACGCTCATCTTGCCACGGGTCACCGTGATGCCGTGTCCGGTAACGCTACGGTAATGTGGCGTTCCTGCAGCAACTCTCCGATGCATTAGATCTGCTGGATGGCTAACGTTCTTCAACGGTGGGCGTAGGCGCTATGTTGGGTCGGTCAACGCCCAAGGCAGTTAACGCTTATGCTCGACGACTCTGAACAAGGCATCCAGATCTTCGCGCACCAGGCGCTTTCCTCGTACGCCGTCGACCTCGCAGCAGTTGTAATTTCCCAGAAGGCACGAGCTTGCATAGCGTCTGGCGCGAGATCCCGAGATAACCAGAGGCCTCCTTCACATTCAGCCATGGTGCGTCTGGACATTGTGCACACAGCGCGTCTGGTTTGCGTTTGTAGCCGAAAGTGGAACCTCCAACCCATGTTTCGCAGTAAGAAACACCATGACTGCGCCGTGACCATCCGCGACTCGAACGTCATCCAAGCCGCCATGGCGGCCGGCGTCGGCGCAACGCTCACCGTCCCGATCGGCGCGTCCATTGACCAGCGCCTGGTCAAGCCGCTCGAGGTCACCGGACGTGTGAAGCTGGTTGACGACGGGAACTACAAGATCGTCGGTCCGACACACGGCGGTTGGGGCCGGGAAGTGCGCAAGGAATCGTTCCGCGATGTCAATGTGGGTCCGCGCGTCGTCTTGCGCATCGGCAACAAGATCGACGTCATCTGCAGTGAACGCACCACCGGCAAGGACCGCGACTTCTTCAAGAGCGCGGGCATCGTGTTGGAGGAGAAGAAGATCATCGTCGTCAAATCCAACCAGGCGCATCGCGCGTCGTTCGACCCGATCGTCGCCAAGACCTACAACCTGGACACACCCGGCACATCCACCGTCAACTATCTCAGTTTGCCCTTCACGAATCTCCCGCGGCCCATCTACCCAGTTGACCTCAACATGCAGTGGCAGGCATAATACCGTTTTACGGTAACAACGTCTTCATCGCAGGATGAAGTTTCTGGTCGGGTTGGGCATCACCCCTCATCCCCAAGCCCCTTCTCCCCGCTATGCGGGGAGAAGGGGAAGAGTTATTGGGGATTTGCGCGGCGGCTTTGCCGCCGCGCAAATCCCCTTTGAATCTCTCCCCCTCCCAACGAAGTTGGGAGGGGGTCGGGGGGTGGGCAAAACCAGCATGCATGTGTGACAATCGCATGCGGACAGACACATAGCGAAACAGCATAAGGAGCACGCTCGTGATATACAAACGCACGCAATCGGAGCAACTGCTGGAACGCGCCCGCGGCTCGCTGGCCGGAGGGGTCGGCAGCGGGGTGCGCCTGGGCGAACAGCCCGGACCCCTGTATTTTGAGCGCGGGCAAGGCGCGCGCATTATCGATGTCGATGGCAACGAGTACATTGACTACATCCTCGGGCAGGGACCGCTCTTGCTCGGTCACAACCCGCCCGAAGTGGTGCGGGCCGCACACGCGCAACTCGACGCGCTGATTATCTCCGCGGGTCAGCATCGGGTTGAAATCGAACTCTCCGAGCGTCTGCAGCGCATCATCCCCTGCGGCGAGCTTGTGCGCTACAACGGCTCCGGCTCGGAAGCGGTGGCGATGGCGCTCCGCCTGGCGCGGGCGCACACCGGTCGTCAAAAGTTCATCAAGTTCGAGGGACACTACCACGGCTGGCTGGACAGCGAAATCATCAGCTACTGGCCCACCCTGGAATCTGCCGGCCCACGGGAGTCGCCGCGCGCCGTGCCCGGCAGCGGCGGCATGGCGCAGAGCGTGTTTGCGGAGGTGATCGTCCTGCCCTGGAACGACCTGGCGCTGGTCGAACAGGCGCTCGAACGGCACGGCTCAGAAGTCGCCGCGCTCATCACCGAGCCGGTCATGGTCAACACGGGCGCTTGCCTGCCGCGTCCGGGCTTCCTGGCCGGCTTGCGCGAGTTGTGCACGCGCCACGGCGTCGTGCTCATCTTCGATGAAGTCATCACCGGCTTCCGCCTGGCGTTGGGCGGCGCACAAGAATTGTATGGCGTGACGCCCGATCTGGCGACATTTGCAAAAGGCATCGCGGCCGGCTTCCCATTAAGCGCGCTTGCCGGCAAGCGCGCCATCATGGACCTCATTGTTCGCGGTGATGTGCTGCACGGCGGCACCTACAACACGCATCCGATCGTCATGGCAGCCGCCAATGCCACCGTGGAACTGCTGGAGCGCGAGCGCGGGCGCATCTACCCGCAACTCGCGCAGATGGGCGAGCGGCTGCGCGCCGGGCTCAAGGAAATTGGCGCGCGCCAGGGCGTGCCACTGTTGATCGGCGGGGTTGGAGGCGTTGTGCAGGTCGCCATCACCCAGCGCGAAGCGTTCTACGACTACCGCGACTACCTCGATCGGGACACCGAGCGCTACGCCCGCTTCGTCGCCGCACTCGCCCGCCGCGGCGTGCGCACCATCTTGCGCGGCACCTGGTACCTTTCCGCCGCGCACACGGAGGCCGACATCGAGGAAACGCTCGATCGCGCCGAATTGGCGCTGACGGAGGTATCGTCTCGATAGGCGATCGCTATTCAATATGCGGGCAGAGCGTGGATGTCCAGATCAGCCATCCGCGCGCGAAACGACCAACGCCGCGATTCATCATCGCGGCGTTGTGGCTTGCAGGTCTGACAGCCTTATCGATTGCTCTGCGTCTTGCTCCGCACGCTCTGCATGGTTTGCTCGACGTAGCCCCCCAATCGCTCATTTTGCCAAGGGTCGCCGTGATACCGTGTCCGGTAACGCTACGGGTTATGTGAAATTTCTGCAAAGTCTGGCGGATGCGCTGGACCTATTGGATGCCTAGAGCACATTCCAAATGCGTTTACGCAGGAGCATAGCCGCAGTGAGCGAACCAAGCCCACGCGTCGACATCAGTCACGGTTTGCAGGGCTTGGGCCAATGCATTCAGCAATTCATCGAAGGTGCGCGCTTTGGCTGCGCGTAAAGCAGTCTCAGTAGATCCAAAATTGGCGTAGGCGGCGATTGAAGCGCTAGAAGCCATCGGCTTGCCAAAACCTTGTAAGATTGTTAGCGCCAACCAACAATCGCAAGGGAGCAAGCCGATGGCCCATGATACGCTGAAACTGACTGATCAGAAAGTGCTCGAGTCACCTCATCAAAAAAGACGACGTAAAGCTATCGTCGCGTCATGAGAAAAAGATACGGTTGAAACGGAGTAAATGGCCGACAATGAGCCTCTACCTCAGGAGGTTCATTGTGCAGCATATCAAACCTAGTCGCGCCCATCTGGAACAACTTCGCAAGTGCTATGCCAAAGCTCGTAAGCCGGAGCGGAGTAAGCTCGTCGATGAGTTTGTCAAGACCAGTCATTATGAGCGCAAGTATGCGCTCGCGCTGCTGAAGCGCAAGCGCAACTGGCGTGCGGCAGATCAGCCAATCCGACGGCGGCGGGCCATCTACACCGATGCGGACAAGCGTGCGGTGGCCTGGTTGGCTGCGGTATTCGATCGGATCGGCTCCAAGCGCTTGCGCGTGGCGATGGATAGCGAACTGGCCAATCTGCGGCGGCTGAAACATCTCGCGGTCAGCAGTGACTGCTATGCGCATCTGCAGGTCATTAGCGCCTCCACGATGGATCGCATGCGCCGCGCTGAACGGCGACCGGTTGGGCGCACGCGTGGCGGCACCAAACCGGGCCTGCTGCTCAAGACGCAGATCACGATTCGCACCTTCGCCCAGTGGGACGACAAACGACCGGGTTTCGAGGAGATCGACTTGATTCAACATGATGGCGGCAATACCAGCGGTTTTTTCGCCTGTATGCTGACCGTCACCGATATATCGAGCGGCTGGACCGAACTGCGTGCGGTCAGCACCAAAGCGCAAAGCCGGGTGTTCGCTGCGCTCAAACATATTCGGGCTGCGCTGCCCTTCGTATTACTGGGCATCGACTCTAACCATGGCGCCGAATTCATCAACGCGCAGCTCTACCGTTACTGCGTGCAAGAACAGGTGGCCTTTACGCGGGTCGGGCTGGGCGCAAGAATGACAACCCGTACATCGAGCAAAAGAATTGGTCCGTCGCACGTCGGTTAGTCGGACACGATCGCTTTGATACGCCGACGCAGGTGGCTCAACTCAATGCGCTGTACGCTGTCTACCGTCTATACGTCAATCACTTCCTGCCCGTGAGCAAACTCCAAGCGAAACACCGCGAGGGCAGTCGGGTCAAACGCATCTTCGATCAGCCCATGACACCGTACCAACGTTTGCTGAACTCGCCCGACATCCGCGCGCACCACAAAGCCGCGTTACGCACTGCGCATGCCAAACTCGACGTCTACCGGCTCAAACAACGGGTTGACGACCTGATCGCTCGCATACCCGCGAGCACGATCAGATAGTCTTTCTCTCATGAAGTGACGATACCTACTTCGTCGTCTTTTTCTCGTGACGCCACTCGTTGCTGGCGATTCACTCAAATGCCGCGCCGGGGCCGGCTTTGGTTGGACACCAAACGTTTCCAGCTCCGTCGCTTTCTTAACTTCGTCCGCTGTGCGCTTGAACGCGACTTTGACCCACTCAGCGCCATCACCGCGACCGTCGCACCCAGACCATGAAAATTGGATCTACTGAGTCTATACAAAGGATTCGCTCTTCAAGCTTCTGGAGCTGCCCAAGCTGGCGTAAATCAAGATCGATATGCTTAAACCAGAAGAACTCAGCAACTGTTGGAGAGTACCAACCCCAATTCGTTCATCGACGCACGGCTGTATGGCATGGTACTTGTACTGCTTGATACCAGTATCCGTCGCGGTGAACTGGCTTCGCTGAAGCTGGCCTCTGCCCAGGGTGACATCGCCACAGAGAAAAGATGCGCAGACGCCTGCGGTTTGCCCGGACACACGCGACGGCGCCGCGATTCATCATCGCGGCGCTTGTCATCTGCAGTCAGCCAAGTCGCCGATTGGCAGGCGCTTTGCTGCTTGGGAGGGAACTGTTGGAGCGAACGCCGCAGCCAACTACCGCGTATCGTATTGATACAGATTATACTGCTTCATGATGTTGATGAGCTTACTGGCATAGTTTGGATCGGTCGCATAGCCCGCTTTCGCGATTTGCCGCGCGAATTCGTCTGGATCGTTCGTGTGCTTGAGGGCTTCGGCATATCGGCTGTTCTCGATGAAGAAATTCGCGTGATCCCTGAATGAGTCAGCCATACTCTTGTACTTGCGAAACCTAGCCTGCGTAGGCGAGCATTTTCCGTATCGGTCGCATTCCTGCGTCGGTACTGAAACCCATCCGGTTGCAATAGTACCGACGTAGACCGAACCGTCAGGCCTTGTTTGCGCTTTGATCCCGAAGTAGTTGTTAGCGTCGCCGATGTGATCTCTCCCGCAAGTCGCTTCGAGAATCAATTGCGCCAGTGTTACTGATGCTGGAACCTTGAAATCCTTCCGGCCGGACTGCGCGGCGGGCACAAAGCTTCCCAGGCGTTGTTGACACGCGTCGCCGACGGGAGTGGCTGGCACTCTCACCTCGACATACATGTAGGGTCCGAAGTTGCTGCTTCCGTGCCTTATCATCCACGGCGTGCGGTAAGTGCCCGCCGCATTGGGCGCGGTCAAACTCAGACTGAAGCGCGTGGTCCCGCCTGGCGCAACATCGCCAGCCAGTTCTTGGCGATTGTTTGCGCCCAGCGTATTGCCTTGGGCCGCGAGGTAGTAATTGTCGCCGCGCCGCCACGTTGTGTTGCCGCTATTTCGCAGATCAAAATAGATCGAGAATCTCTGTCCGGCCTGCACGGTAAGATTGGGCGACTTGCCGACGAACGCCGCATCGTCGCGGGCCGGGCGCTGCGGGTCCCGAACGGTCACGATGATAAACATGTTCGGCCCGAAGTTACTGCTGCCGTGCCGCACCATCCACTGCGTCGCGTACACGCCTTCCGCCCTCGGCGCGGTCATGTTCATGGTGAATCGATACGACGCACCGGGCGCGACATCGCGGCTCAATTCTTGCCGCGCCAGGGCGCCGAGGGCAATGCTGTTGATGTTGCCCAGATAGTAGTTGTCACGTCGGCGCCATGTGGTGCTGCCCGTGTTGCGCACGTCAAAGTAGATCTGGAAACTCTGGCGTGGCGCTACGGTCAGATAGGGCGACTGAGTGACGAATGCGGCGCCGTCGCGCGCCGGACCGCCCACAAGGTCGAATACGATCTCGCCGTCTTCGTCGTCGCTGATGTCCACCATGTACGTCGAGGTGCCCGGCACGCCGTCGTCACTCAGCGACTGGAGCGAATCGGTGGAAATATCGGCGTCGTGCGCCGCGAGCGCGCTCACGGATTGTCCGCCGGTTGCGCTCGCGGCGAGGAGCACTACCAGGAGGAGTGTGCAAGCCACGACCAGCCCTGCCCAAACAGTCTGCTGCGACGACAAGCGACGGCGCACGCGCGGCGGTGTGCCGCCGGGTCTGTGTTTGAGACGCATCATGCGCGCCTCACTGGGCTGTGGGGTGCTAGGCTGCCGGATCTTGCGTTGCATGGAATCTACCTCCTGTGACAGGTTGCCTGCTGTTGCGCGATGCAAGGCATGGATCAATGACGCTGCTCGAACACGAACAGGTTTATGTGTGCGACACGTACTTGTTGACCGTGCACTAGCCGCTTCGCCCTTGTGATTAGTCTATCGTTGATGAAGGTGCCGTTGCGGCTCGCCAATGGCTCCAGAAAGTAGTGGCTCCGCCTCCAGATGACGCGCGCGTGTTGACGCGAGACGAACGGGTCGCCGATGACTATCATGTTGCTGCAATGCCGCCCGATCGAGATCGGGTTTCGAGATAAGCGTATGCGTGAACCCGACCGTTCCCCAGCCAGCATGATGAGTTGCGCGCGTTCGGAGTTTGCTTTCATTGCAATCAAATACTATGCGAAAACGCTCTGCGGTGCTTGATGCATTGACGATGTTTACCTGACGCTTGTCTGACGACTTCCGCGCCTGCCTGACGCTTCGCCGATGGCCGCATCGGCGGCAACATGCAAAAAAAAGGGAAGGCCATTTGACTTCCCTTTCTGCTCAGTGAAATCGGACTGTCACGCGCGCGGCACAAACTTGAAACCGTGCCCGCGCACGGTGACGATATATTCGTGTGTCGCGCCGCTCGCGTGCAATTTGCGTCGCAGGCGTGACACCTGCGCGTCAATCATCTCATCGGACACCGCATCGCTGAGTGCGCCGGGCCAGACGGTTGCCACCACCCTATCGCGCGCGCAGACTATCTCCGCATGCTGATAGAGCAGCTCCAGCAGCCTGAACTGCTGCGGCGAAAGCGGCGGATCGATCTTGCGTCCATCAACCCACACTTCGCGCTTTTCGGAGTTCAGCAGCAATCCATCCGCCGAGGCTTCGCTGCGATTGATCTTGCGCGTGGTATACGGATCGCAAAACTGGAAGACGGCGGCGCTGCCGGCAATCTGAATCTTGTCGTCGTGCTGCAGTTCATAAGCGCGCTCGGGTTCGAGCGGCTTGTCGTTCAAGCGCGTGCCGTTGCGGCTGCGCAGGTCCGTCACGAAGTATTGCATGTGCGACTGCGTGATGCGCGCGTGGTAGCGCGAGACGGCGTCGCTGGCAATCACGACGTGGTTGTCTGACTGCCGCCCAATCGTCACGGCGTCGCGCGTGAGCGCAATCCGTTTGCCAGGCCGCCGGCCGCGCAGCTCAAGGATATACGCATTCTGTCCAGACATTTGTTTCTCCGGTCGCACCCTATTCAACGCTGATCTGGTTCCAGCGGTCGATGAGAACTTGCATTGCCTTTGAATGGCGCCGACGCTGAACCGGCGGCGTCCAGTGCAATGGTGGTACTTGGCACGACAACATCGCATGCATTGTCCAGCCTGATCTGCAAGGCCAGCAGTCATGGCCGGAGTCCGGCGCAACAATGGTCGCTCTGCGCACGCGACAGTCACCGATGATGCCTAACGCCTACCTGGTCGACCGCACTATTGGACAGTCGCCGTTACGTCATCCACACAGGTCCAGCTATTGTAATAGCCATCCAGATAGGTCGTATTGATGAATTGCAGTTCAATGACCTGACCGCGATAGGCATCCAGCGACTTCGTCACAGTCGCAGGACCTACGATGACCGGACTGCCACACCCATAGGCGGACGTCGGATTGTCGTCAAACCACAGTCGATCACTCCCGGCGCCGGCCTTCTTCACCCGCACTTCAAAGAAGTCCGTGGTCTGGCCTTGTTGGTTGCGTTTATCATAGGTTTGATAGCGATAGCTGAATGTCAGGTTTACTGAGCCCGATGCCGGCACGCTTATGGATTGCGTGAGCGTCGCCTGCCGTGTCGCATTGATATTTAGATCAATGCAGGGCGCTGTGGGATCGCCCAGAACCGCTGAGAATCGGCCGTTCAGCGGTGCCATGTCTGTGACCCTTACCGGCCAGGTTGCTGCAGCATCGCTCGTTCCGGTCCAACCTGTCAGATCGCCGGACTCAAAGCCAGTGTTGACTATCAGTTGTTGGGGATAGTTCCGCAGCAACATCGGCAGGAACACGGTGTACGGTGTAGCGCCAGCTGCATCGTTGGCAATATCCGTCGAGGAGCGCGCGACACTATAGATACGCACCTCGTCCATCTTGCCGGGGAAGGTGGTGCCCACCTGCACGACAGACAGACCGTCATTGAGCGCCGGTGGGATCGTGCCGACGAAGTTGGTGGGGAGCAAGATGCCATCGGCATAGGTGCGCAGCCGGTCGGCGTTGACCGGCTTGGTGCCGTCATAGACGAACGCCAGGTGGTGCCACTGTCCATCGCGCAGGTCGACTCCAGTCGCGAGCCCACTGGTCACATCCAATGACTGACCGGCCGGATTCGCGTTGATCATCGTCATGATCGAGGAGTAGTTGAAGCCGAAGAACCACTGCTGATTGAAGGCTCCCCAAGCGGTGACCAGAGACGGCGTACCGACAAGGTTGCCTTCAAGCTTGACCCAAGCCTCAACGGTCAACTGGGTAATACCGACCGTGGCGGTCAACGGGAATGCGGTAGCATAATCGTCCGGACCGTCAAACGCCAGTGCGGCGGCGTTACCGCCCACGAGAGTGGGTTTGTCAGTCAGCGACCAGGTGGGATGCGGGACCCCAACCGGAAGGGTCAAGTCATGCCCATGACCAGACGAATCAACCACCAGGTCGCCGGTGCCGGCGTCCATCTTCCAGTACACGGGGGGGGCGCCGGGCACAGGCTGAGGCTGCGACTGCGTCGGAGGCGCTGGCACAACCGGCGCAGTCTGTCCACCCGCATCGTTGGCGATGTCGGTGGCCGAGCGCGCAACGGTGTTGATGCGCACCTCGTCCATCTTGCCGGGGAAAGTGGTGCCCAGTTGCAAGACGGGTAGACTTAGCGAAAGCGCGGGTGGTATTTGGCCAACTATGTTTGTCGCAACCAAACTACCGTCGACATAAAACTTGATCCGATCAGCATTAGCCGAAGCTGCGCCGTCAAACACAAACGCGACATGGTGCCACTGCCCATCCTGCAGACTGGTGCCGTTCCCGAGCGCACCGGGTGGATTATTGCCCTCATTGGCGCTTGAGGCCAGCATTGTCATGAGAGACGAGTTGTTGAATCCGAACCACCATTGCGTGTTCGCGAGCCCCCACGCAGTCACGATTGACGGCGTGCCATTGAGTGCCCCATCAACCTTAATCCAGGATTCGACAGTCAGTTGTGAAATGCCGACCGTCTCCGTCAATGGGAACGCTGTGCCGTAGTTGTCAGCGCCGTCGAAGACCAGTGCGGCGCTGTTGCCGCCTATCAAGGTCGGTTTGTCCAGGGCAGTCCACGTCGGATTGGCTGGCGCATTAGTTAGGCGCAGATCATGACCATGTCCCGCCGAATCCGTGATGATCGTGCCTATTCCTGCCTCCATCTTCCAGTAGAGCACCAGACCTCTCGAGGGATCGCCGATGATGCTCACTGCAGATGCAGCAGTTGCAGTCAGACCGCCTGAATCGGTAACGACGACAGTCACAGTTGCAACGCTGGAACCATTAGGTGGCGCGGAGAATAAGACACTCTGTCCACTTATCTCGAAGCTGCCGTTGTGGTCGAGGTCCCAGGCAAAGCTGAACGGCCCGCCCTGCGTCGACGTTGCCGATGCCGTCAGCGTGATCGAACTGCCCTCTGAAACAGTGTAGGGGCCACCCGCCGAGACGATGGGCGGGGAAGCGAGTTGTGGCACTCCGCCCGCCGCATCGTTGGCAATATCCGTCGAGGAGCGGGCCACGGTGTAGATGCGGAACTCATCCAATTTGCCGTTGAGGGGTCGTGATTCATAAGTTGGCCCTTCACCCAGGATGACGTTCGGTTGAGCATTGGACAACGTCACCGGAATTGGACTGGCATCCGAGTAATTCAGGGGGTAATTGACGCCATCTACATAAGCCTTGAGTCTATCCGCGTTCGTGCTGCCGGTTCCGTCGTACACAAACGCAACGTGGTACCACCGTCCCGGCTGCAAATTCACGCCAACCGTGTCGGCGCGCGGAGGTCGCACGCAGCAAACGAGGGCAAAGTTCGGCCGGTCGGCTATCACAATGCGCAGCTCGGGGCCGTTGATGCCAAACCACCAGTGCGTTGCGCTGGAATCGACCCACGCTTCTCCAAACGTCTCGAAGTTGGCCATCGGGTTGTCGAAATTCACCCAACCCTCGATAGTCAACTTGCGGCTGCCCGCAGTATCTGTCACGGGCTGGGAACTGCTAATATCGTCTACGCCGTCGAACGCAAGGGCACGCAGATTGCCACTAACCTGGGTCGGCACCGCAGTCGCCCAGGCCGGCGCAGTTGTGCCGCTTCCGAACTGCTGGGTCCGACCGCGTCCCGACGAATCGACGACCGTCTGGCCGTTCCCTTCATCCATCTTCCAGTACGCAACCGGACTGCCCGGCACCGGCGTAGGCGCAGGCGTTGGAAGCGGCGGAGGTGCGACAGATGTAACCTGGCCGGTTGCGTCGCTGGCGATATCCGTCTGCGAGCGCGCTACGGCATAGATGCGCACTTCATCGAGTTGGCCGTCAAGCCCGCGCCCTTCGTACGTTGGTTCGCGTCCAAGCCGAACTACGGGCGGCGTGTTCGTCAGCCGCGTGGGCATGGGATGTGTCTCGCCAAAGCTCAGCGGATACTCGATCCCATTCACGTATGCTCTGAGGCGTTCCTGATTGGTAGCTCGACGCCCATCATATGCGAAGGCCACATGGTACCATTGTCCCGGCTGCAGGTTCGCTCCAACGGTATCTGCATGGGCCGGGCGGTCGCAACATTCAAATCGATATTCGGGAATGTCTGAGATCACGATGCGAAGCTCATTGCCATCGCTCGCGCCAAACCACCATTGCGTTGTGACATAGCTGGCAAAAGCCGCCGCCATGGTTTGATAGTTTCCGATCCCACCATTGAAGCGGACCCATGACTCCAGCGTAAGTTGGTTGTTCCCGCCAGTTTCGGTGATCGGAACGGCATACGTGTAATCGTCCACACCATCGAACGCGAGGGAGAAACGATTGCCAGTGATCACCGTGGGTGTAAACGGCGACCACTGTGCAGTCACCGGTGCACCCACAACGTGCATGTCGCGCCCATGACCGGATGAATCGACGACCAGGTTGCCCGTTCCCTCATCCATTTTCCAATACGCAACCGGGCCTCCAGGCACGGGGCTTGAGGCCGGCGGGGGAGCTGAGATCTGTACGCTGGCTGTTGCGCCCGCGGCATCGGCGGCGATGTCAGTGTTGGATCGCGCCGTAGTATATACGCGAACTTCATCAAGTTGGCCGGCGAACATCGATCCAAACGGCGGATAACCATAGGAGCGCGCCAAGCGCACAACTGGCTGGGCCAGCGAGAGCGTCGAAGGAATCGGTTTGCTCGCATTGAACGTGAGGGGATAGCCGACGCCGTCGATGAAGACCTTTAGGCGGTCGGCATTGGTGGCACCGGTACCATCGTAGACAAATGCAATATGGTGCCACCGGTTCGGGTCGATGCTGGCGGTCGTCGTATCACCGTATGGCAGATTCACGCCCTGCGCAGCGTATCCGACTACATCGGCAATGACGACGCGGATGCCGCTGCCGCCGTTCAAACCAAGCCACCACTGACTCGAGTGCTCAAATTCCAACGCCGAGAGAATCGTGCGGTTGCCTGATACTGGGCTGTCGAATCGTGCCCAGGTTTCCACCGTCAACTGTGGGCTGCCCGCAGTCTGCGTAAGCGGGAAGCTGTACGCATAGTCATCGATGCCGTCAAAGGCAAGAGACTGCGTATTGGTAACTGTCAACGTGGGGCCTGACGGGTACGTGAGCGGTGCGCTGGACAGGCTGGCGAGCCTGAGATTATGAGCGTGACCGGAAGCGTCGGCGACTTCATTGCCAACCAGTTGATCCATTTTCCAATAGGCAATCAGGCCGGTTGATGCATCGCGGCCAGGGCTGGCCGATGGCGTGAGGGCCAATCCCGCGTGCACACCCGTAGCTGTGGCCGTGAATCCGAGGGCGATAGCGACAAACCATAATATTGATTTGCGATGCACGACAGTATCCTTTTCTCGTGAGGTTACTCGGTCGGGTAAGTTGATCGCTGACACAAAGCGGACCCATTTGGCCCGCAGCGATGGCATTCAACTGGCGCACTATGTGTTTCGTCTCGAACTCAGCGGCAGCCGCTCGGCGGGCACGGCGGCTCAGGTGGCTCGGGAGCCGGTGGCGCCCAATTGAATGTCCGCTCGATCGTTGGCATGTTCACCAGTACCGCCCCGGCGTCATAGATGACAACCCGCCAGCGGTACGTGCCCTTGCCGCCATTCTGTTTCGGATCCAGGCCGCACTGCTGTTTAGTCCCCACCGTAGTTGAGGACAGGCAGATGATATCGCTCCATGCGCCTTCGCCCGGCTTGATGATCTGAACGACAAACCGGTCGCCCGGTTGGAGCGATTGCTGGGGCTTGTCCCATTCCAGAAGCACACCGTCGCCCTGCTCGTTGTTCTTGTCGGGTGGTTGACTCAACGTGATAGCCGGGAAGCGGATCGCCGAGGTTGGCGTAGCTGTCGGCATAGGTATTCGTGGTCTCGTTGGCGAGGCCGTTGCAGTCGGAACGGGCGGCTCCGTCGGCGCCGCAGTTGGCGTGTTGGCGGCCGTGGCGGTCGCGCTCGGAGCCTGCGTCGGCGTGCCACTGGGCGTCGCGGTCGGCACCGTATGTGTGGGCGCCACACCAGCCGCGGTCGCCACCGGACTCGCCGGAGAGGGCGCTACCGCCGCCGGACTGCTCGTTGCCAGCAATCCCGCGTCCGCAGCGCGTTGCGATGCCGTCGCGCTCGGCGCGATCGTCGGCGGCGTCGCGGGCGTCGGTGCCGGCATGTTCGTCACTACGGCGATCACCAGTATTGCAAGCACCGCGACAACCCCGGCGATGAACGGTAGCCCGGCGCTCACCGCCTTGCGCCCCCGCACCGGCATCGCCACCGCTGCCGCGCCACCGGCCGCCGTCTTCCCCGGCGCCACCAGTGCCGCCAGCGCACCCGCCGAGTGCAGGCGCTGGCTGTGCTCCTTCGTCAGCGACTTCAAGATCGCCGCTTCCATCTCCGCCGGTATCTCCGCATTCAAGCTGCGCGGCGCTACCGGCTCATCTTGCAGAATCCGGCGCATCGTCACGAACGGGTTGTCCGCCTCGAACGGCCGCTGCCCCGTCGTCATCTCGTACAGCATCACCCCCAGTGACCACACATCCGTCCGCGCGTCTATCTCGCGGTCGCCGCGCACCTGCTCAGGCGACATGTAGCTCGGCGTCCCCAACCGCTCCCCGTCGCTGGTCAGCGTGCCCGCGTCGGCCAGGTGCGCCACGCCGAAGTCCGCCAGTTTCGCACGGCCGTCGCCGTCGAGCAGGATGTTCGCCGGCTTCAGGTCGCGGTGCACGATCCCTTGCGCGTGGGCATAGTCCAGCGCGCGCGCCACGTCGCCCACGACCTGCACGACCCGCGCGTGATCCAGCACTCGCTGGCGCGACAGCAAATCCGCCAGCGACCCGCCCGGCACGTATTCCATCGCCAGATACAGCGCCCCGTCGCTCTCGCCGCCTTCGAACACCTGCACAATGTTCGGGTGACGCAGGCGCGCGGCGATCTCCGCCTCGCGCAGAAAGCGCCGCCGAAACTCCGGGTTGCTCGCCGACTGCAGCAGCACCTTGAGCGCTATCTCCGCGCGCCGGCGCCGGTCGTACGCGCGATAGACCATCGCCATGCCGCCCGCGCCGATGCGCCCGCGTATCTGGTAAGGCCCCAACGTTCGCCCGCTCAGCGTGTCCTGGTTCATAGCACCGATGTTCGCAGTTCGCCTGAGGCACCGATCAGTATTATTGTGCGGTGGCTGTTCATTCGTTCAAATGCACAAACACGCCTTTGCTGTCGAACCCGCCGGCCATAGCATCGGAGACCAGATAGATGATCGGCATGACCGACGTCGGTATCAGCGCGATCAACAACAACTGCGAGTTGGAGCCGGATCTCACAAGCAGTTCGTACAGGCTGTTGCCGAGCGTGGGCGCGGACGGTTCGACCGCGCCGAGATATTCAAGCGCGAAAAACAGCCAGAGCGCCGCAAAGACGGACCCCAGGTACAGGGCGAGCGCGCCTCGCACAGCCGCGCCCCAGCGCGAGCCGGCCTGCGGGGCCGCCAGCCACAACGCGCGACCGGCGCGCACGACGCGCGGCGCCAGCACGCCGATGGCAACCGCTACAACGGCCGGCATTGAATCACCGGAGTGGGGCACGACGAACAATATCAACACAATGGCGCCGAGCACCGCCGGGAAAAACAGCATCACGTCGCTCGGCAGCAGCAGCAGGTCGGAGAGCGATTCGGACCACCACGTGCGCCGCGATGACAGCGCGCCGGTCAGCACGACCCCCAGCGCGGCGGCCAGGGTCGCCGCCAGCCCGGCCAACCCGGCGGTCCGCAGCGAGTTGGACGCCGCGACCACGAGCTTGGCCTGCAGGTCGCGCCCCTGGAAATCAGTCCCCCAGGGATGCTCCGGCGATGGGTCGGCGCTGGCATCAAATACATTGATGCGCATTGAGAGTCCGGCGAGCGTGAACCCGATCGGCACCAATACCAGCGCCACGAGAAGCGCCGCCCAGGCGATGCGCGCCATGCGGTGTGGTGGACGCTGTGGCATAGCCGCCGGGCGGGCGTCCGCCGGCGCTATGAGCCGCGCGAGCCACCAGCACAACTCGGCGGCGATCCGACTGATCAAAGTAAGGAACGCATAGGCGCCCAGCGCGGCGAACAATATCGGAAGATCGCCGATGCGCATCGCCGTGAGCGCGACACGTCCGATGCCGGGCCAACTGAACATCTGCTCGACAATCAGGCTGGCAGCCAACAGTCCGCCGGTTTGCGCCAGCAGGTCGCCGACGACGCCCAGCCCCAAGGAGACGCGAGCGCGGCCGCCGCCGGCCCACGCCGCACCGATTTGCCTCGCGGCTGCTTGCGCGATGATCAGCGCCGGGAACAGCGCCAGTGTCAAGCCGGGCAGGATCAAGGATTTGAACACATCAATGTAGTTCGGCGATTCGAAATCCATCGACATGCCGATGATTGGGAACCATCCCAGCCTTATGCTAACAACCACAATCAGAAAGATTCCGACTACAAGTCCCGGCAGGGGCGACCAGAAAAACACCCAGAGCTTGCCTGCTTTTGCGATGATGAAACCCGGGACGGCGAAACGGGATTCGAGCCTGGAAACCAGGCCGGACGCGACAAGCATCGAGGCCGCCAACACTACGGCCAGGACCATCGCCCCCGCGAGCAACAGGAGCGTCGGGTACATTGACGGCTCGACGATCTCGCTGACCAAATGCTTCGATTTGGTCGACATAGCCCAATCGATGGCCGCGCCCGCAGGGGAGGCCGCGCTCACCGCCTGGCGCAAAACGGCCAGCAGGAAGAGCGCCATCCCGTATGCAAGCAGCAGGAGCAGCAGCCGGCGCGGAAACTGAAGCCACCCGGCAAGCGGTATCCGGCGGGCCGGTGACGCGGCGAGCGGGTGCTCTTGAACGACGTCAGCTTCCATGGCTTCCTCCATTCATCGCTTGTCGACAGGCACAGATTGTCGCTCGTTGCCTTTCAGTTTTGGGTGCCTTCCATACGCGCGGCTGACTGCCTGCCCGGAGTGGCGCGCCTCGCTCATGGCCCCCAAGCCACTTTCAACGTATATGGCTGGCTGGCACTGCTGCCGCTCACGCGATAAACCAGGACGTAGTATCGGCCACTCACACCATTACCGCTATATACAATCTTCTCAGTGGGCCCGCTGCCCGAAGATACGCCTAGTTGCCGTAGATTTCCGTTGACCATATCCGCAAGGTACAGATCATAATCGGTGCCAGGTGGTATGCCTGTCAGGTCGATGGTGGCCGTGAATGGCGTGGTCGCGTCGAAGAAGTAATAATCATAGTTGTCCGCGCTCGATGACAGGTACGCTTTGTACTCAGCGCCGGATAGCAGCGGACCAAAGGCCGTCTGCCAAGTGTCGTTCAGCTCGTATGGATCCGCGCCGTTGAGCCAGGCGGTGAGCGTATACGGGTTCGCGCCGCCCGCGACGGTTACGGGATGAACATGCCCGTAATATGTTCCGGCAACAGCCTCGTAGACGATGTGCTCGCTGGAGCTCATCAGCCGCGTGGAACTGGAAATCACGGCGAACGTGCTACCAAGCAGTTCAAGGTCGTAGTTGGCGCCCGTCGTCAGCCCCGTCAACTCAAGCGCGATCACGCGCGGCGTGGTCACCACCAGGCGGTAGTAATCCTCGTCGTTCGAACGGCAAATCGTGCCGTTCACGACCGAGATATTGGTCAACACAAGCGGCGTCGTCTGTGGCGAATCGTTGGCCGGCTCGGATGGGTCGAGCAGGCACTCCGTGCTGACGTTGCGCAGCACGGTCGGTAGATAGGTCTTAAACGGTTTGACAAACACGGTCACTTCGGCGGTTTTGGCCGGCTCAACATTGCCGGCTAGATCGCGGGCCCGCGAGCGGAAGTAGTAGTAGGTATTGGCAGTGCCAAAGTTGTACGCCAAGCTCAAATCACAGGTTGTCGTGAGCAAACGCCAAATCAAGGAGGGCTCTGTGGCATACTCGATATCCGTGCTCTCGACGCCCAGTCTGTCGGTCACCACCCACGTCAACGTGATACTGGCGGGCGACTCCAGCGTATACGCCGATGTCGTCGTCAGCCGCGACACCGGCGCGATGCGATCGACCGTGACTATTGACGTAGCTGTATTGGTCAGACCGAACGTGTCCCAGGCCACGGCGGTCAGCGTGAACGTCGTTTCGGTGAGCGGCAACGTCCATAGCGCGGACCATGTCGAGATAGCCCCCGTATCGGTTAGCGTGGTCCACAACCATGACGACGTCCCGCTCGTGTACACCCACACCCAGGCAATGCCGTTATTGTCCGAAGCCGTGCCGGTGATCGATGCGAGCGACGGGCTGGCGAGGTTGTACGTAGTGCCGGTGATCGGTGTGACGATTTTGATGGTCAGCGCTGTGGTGTCCACCACCACAGGCACCGACGCTCCGGCGGCCTGTACGTTGCCCGCGTTGTCGCGCGCCACGCTCACAAACTCGTGCGATACGTTGTCCTCGATTGGAACATCCCACGTGATATACCATGTCCGCGTCACCGCCTGCGGGTCGCCGAGTAGCGTCCCCGTCAGCGGGGGGTTGCTCCCGTCAATCCGTACGACGACCATGGTCACAAACGACGTGGCGTCTGCCGCGCTCCCCCACAGCGTATAGGTCCCGGCCGTCGTGATGACGCTCTGCGGCGCGGTGATGAGCGACGTCGGTTGGGTGAGATCGGTCGGGAGCGTATAGGACGGGCTGGTCTGCGAGAAGCCGTTCGTGTCACTGATGACAAATTGGATCTGGTTGGCCGTGGCGGATTCCACCAGCGGAATATCGGTGATCGTCATCAGCGCCACGTTACCGGGCAGCGACAGCGAAAGCAGGTTCGTGACCCTCAATGGCGCGTTGGACAGATCACCCACATTCGTCGCTCGGTAACGCGCAGTCGGGAGCGATAGCGGTTGGATACTGGTCACAGCGATGGCCGCCGTTACGGAGGTATCAGTGAGCCAACCGCTCGGCGTGAGGGAGACGGCAAATGAGATTTGGCCGGATGGTCTAGCCGTCGCATCAAGCGTGCCGCCGCCAGAGTGCAATGGCGTGCCACGCGACCCGGCGGCATGGGCCGCGCCGGCGGATTGTGCGCCACCCAACGTAACGATCAGAACGATAATCAGCGCAAACGCCATGCCGACGAACGTGACGACGCGACCGGCGCGCCGGATAAAGGGTGAAACCACAGCTTGGCTCCTCAGCACGATATGACTGTCGCGCTATTGGACATCGACTTCCCGACTATCTTCTTGAATACACTCGCCCGTGATCGGACTTTGCTTCACGCACATGGTGACGATCTTGAAAAGCTGCAACCTGAACGTCCATTCGTTGCCGACCGCGCTCACAAACTTGCCGGCGTTGTCCCGCACCATCACCCGCCAGCGATGCTCACCCGTGCCACCTAGCTTGGCCGGATCCATTGTGCACTGGTGCTGTGGATAGTCGCCCCTCATCGCGCAGTCGACATCGAGCCAATCGTCGGTGCCTGGCTTGGCAGTCTGCACCACCAAGTGATCGCCAGACACCATATCTCTGGGTGGATAGACCCAATCGAACAGCACGGCGAAGCCTTGCTCCACACGCTTGACACTCTTGTCAGGCGGCTCAGCCAACATGATCCCCGCATAGCGCGTGGCGACCACTAGCGCCGTCGGCGCTGGCCGCTCTGTTGGCGTGGGCCGCACGAGCGTTGAGGTGGGCACCAGAGTCGCTGGCACCGTTGCTGTTGGCGCTTGCGTCTCTGTTGCGGTCGGCACGCGGTTGGCGCCTGCTGCCAGCGTCGGCGCAAGCGTGGACGTGGACGTGGCCGTCGGCGCACGCGTCTCGCCCGGCGTCGCGGTCGGGCCGGCGCGCGTGACCGTCCGCACCAGCGTGGCCGTTGCAGGTGGCGGGTTCGGCGGCCCGCCCGCCAGCATGAACATGCCGAGGATCAGCGCGGCGATCGCGATCCCGGCGATCAGCGGAGCGTTCTGTTCGCCCCTTCTGCGCCCGGTGCGCGCAGCCGTCGCACCTTCTGTGCCTTCCGCCAGCAGCGCCGCGACCGCGCCCGCCGAGTGCGGGCGCCGCTGGACGTCCTTCTCCAGCGCCTGCAGGATGACCTGCTCGACGTGGCGCGGGAGCGCCGGGTTGAGCGCGCGCGGCGGCGTGGGCGCCGCCTCCAGAATCAACCGCAGCAGCGCAAACTCGTTGTCCGCCGCGAACGGCTTCTCGCCGGTCAGCATTTCGTACAGCATCACGCCGAACGCCCAGACGTCGACGCGATGGTCAATCGCGCGCGCGCCGCGCACCTGCTCGGGCGCCATGTAGGCGGGCGTGCCGACTCGCGCGCCGGTCGCGGTGAGGGCGCTGGCCGCCAGCATGTGCGCGATGCCGAAGTCGGCCAGCACCGCCTGCCCGTTGGCGCGCAAAAGCACGTTGCCCGGCTTGATGTCGCGGTGAACCACCGGGTGCGGACGCCGGTTGTGGGCGTAGTCGAGCCCGGCCGCCACGTCGCCCGCGATGCGCACCGTCGTTGCCAGATCGAGCCGCCGCCGACGCGCCAGCAGGCTGTCCAGCGAGCCGCCCTCGACGAGTTCCATCGCCAGGTAGAGCAGGTCGTCGTGCTCGCCGGACTCGAACACGCGCACGATATTGGGGTGACGCAGGCCGCGCGCCAGCTCGCACTCGCGCAGGAACCGCTCGCGGAAGCCGCCGGCGTGCATGGTCGGCGGCAGCACCTTAAGCGCGACCGTCTGCCCGCTCCGCGCGTCCACCGCGCGATAGACGACCGCCATGCCGCCCGCGCCGATGCGCGCGCGCACCTGATAGTGGCCCAGCGTGCGGCCCAGCAATGGATCAGTCGATGTCGCCATAGTCTCGTCAAACCGCGGGTGCGATTACCTTGCTCGCCATCACGACCGCAAACCAGATGAGCACCGTCGCGACGCCCACGACCAGTCCCCCGATTGCCCACCAGCGATGCGCCTTCGTTCCGACGATGCCCGCCGTGCACACGCCGACGGCCAGCACGCTCAGGTTGGGGATGGCTGAGAATGCACGATCGACCCACGCGAACTCCGTCGCGCCGCTCAGACCGGCAAGCAGCGCGCCGCCCAGCACGCCCGGAATCGCCAGCAGGCCGAGGGCGCTCAACAACGCGCCGGATACCGCCAAGCGATCGGCCATGCGAGCGCTCTCTCTGGGCGGGAGGATGCCTTTCGGCCAGTCGCGCTTTGAGAATAGCTCGCGCATGGGCAACCTGGCATGAGTGCGATACTGCGCCAGAAGTGTGAGCGCCCAAAACACCTGGAACCCACCCACGATCAGCCAGTGTACTCCGGCAGCACCCGCGAAACTGCCCAGCAGATTCTGCGCAGCCGCCCAACCCATGGTCACGGCCATAGTGAGCAAAATGGCCGGACTTCGAATCCGCCAGAGCAGGATGGCGAGTACGACCATCACCACGCCCCAGACTGGGTCCATCTCCCGATTGGCGGCCACCGACAAGATGCCGCCCAGCGCGGACCACTGGGCGAGCATAATCGCCCGGTTGTGATACCCCACAACGGTTTTTCGCTGCTCCAGCCACGGCGCGAGCTTCTTCTGGATTGCCGCGCTCGTCGCGGGATTAACAGCATAGGGCAAGCCGTCAGCATACGCCGCATCGCCCGCAGCGTGCGTTTCTGCTCTTCATACAGCGCGCCCAGGTTGGTGTACGCGACGAAGTAGTCGGGGCGTGCGGCGATGGCAGCGCGGTAGTGCCGCTCGGCCTCAGCCGACTCGTCCAACTCCTCGCAGGCGATGCCAACGCCGTTGTGCGCTGCCGGATTATGCGGATCCAGGCGCAGGATTTCTTCATACAATGCGCGCGCCTCGGCCCACTGCTCGTGCTCGGCGAGCAAATCGGCCTGCGCCAGTATGCCCGCGATATCATCCGGCCGCGCCGCCGCGGCCGGCGCCGGTTCAAGCGCCACCGGCTCGTTGTCAGCACTCATGGATCCTCCTGGATTTGCGCACGCCGGTTGAAAGCCATGTTGCCGTACCGACGCGGGGGCAAAGCGAATGGTGGCCCTGCGCACGGTCTATGAATGAATCCCAGTTCATGGCCCCCAAGTCACTTTCAATGTATAGGGTTGGCTGGGGTTGCTGCCAGCGTAACGATATACCAACACGTAGTATCGGCCGCTCGCACCATTACCGTTATATGTAATCTTCTCACTGGGACCACTGCCTGCAGATGAGCCAAGCGGCCGGAGAGTATTGCCATTTACTACGTCGTATAGATACAGGTCATAGTCGGTGCCCGGGGGTATGCCCGTCAGATCGATAGTAGCCGCAAACGGCGTGCTCACGTCGAAGAAGTAATAGTCATAGTTGTCCGCGCTCGAGGGCAGATACGCCTTGTACTCAGAGCCAGAAAGCAGCGGTCCATGGGCCGTCTGCCACGTGTCGTTCGGCTCGTATGGATCCGCGCCGTTGAACCAGGCGGTGAGCGTGTACGGATTCGCACCGCTCGCCACGGTTTCCGGATGAACATGCACGTAATATGTTCCGGCAACAGCCTCGTACGCGATATGCTCGCTGGAGCTCAGCGGGCGCGTGGAACTGGTAATCGCGTTCGACGAACCATCAAGCAGTTCCAACTTGTAGTTCGCGGTCGTCGTCAAGCCGGTCAACTCGAGCGCGATGACGCGCGGGGTGGTCACCACCACGCGGTAGTAATCCTCGTCGCTGGGGCGGCAAATCGTGCTGGTCATGACCGTGATATTCGTCAGCGCGATTTCCGTCGTCAGTGGCGAGTCGTTTTTGGGCTCAGATGGGTCGGGCAGGCACGCCGCGCTGAAGTCGCGCAGCACAGCCGGCAGGAAAGTCAGGTATGGTTTGACAAAAACGGTCACTTCGGCGGTCTTGGTCACTGGCTCGACGTTACCAGCCAGATCGCGAGCCTGCGAGCGGAAGTAGTAGTAGGTGTTGGCTGTGCTAAAGTTGTACGTTAGGTTCAAGTCATGGGTCGTCGTGAGCCAACGCCAATCGGTGGAAGCTGTTGTGTAGTATTCGATGTCCGTGCTCGCGACGCCGAGCCCGTCGGTGGGCACCCACGTCAAGGCGATGCTCGCGGGCGACTCCAGCGTAAGAGCCGACGACGATTCCAGCCGCGATACCGGCGCGATGCGATCGACCGTGATGACCGCTGTACCTGTAACGGTGTGGCCGCTGTTGTCGCGGGCCGTGGCGGTTACGATGAACGTCGATTCGACAAGCGGCAACGTCCACAGCGCGGACCACGTTGAGATATCGCCGGTGGCCGTCAGTGCGGCGGTCATCCATGCCGCCAGCCCGTTTGTGTAAACCCGCACGTAGGCAATGCCACTATTGGCCGACGCCGTGCCGGATATCAACGCGATCGACGGGCCGGCGAGATTGTACGTAGTGCCGGCGGTCGGTGTGACGATTTTGATGGTCAGCGCCGTAGTGTCAACCGGCACCTTCGTTGGCGCGCCGGCAGTCTGCACGTTACCGGCCTTGTCGGTCGCAACGCTCACCAACTCGTGCTGTGAATTGTCATCTACCGGAACATTCCACGTGACATACCACGTCCGCGTCACCGCCTGCGGGTCGCCGAGGAGCGTCCCTGTCAGCGGGATGTCGTTCCCAACCATCAGCACAACGACCGTGGACACCAGCGACGTGGCGTCTGCCGCGCTCCCCCACAGCGTATAGGTCCCGGCCGTCGTGATGACGCTCTGCGGCGCCGTGATGAGCGACGTCGGCTTGGTGAGATCGGTCGGGAGCGTGTATTCCCGACTGGTCTGCGAGAAGCCGTTCGTGTCGCTGATGACGAATTGGATCTGGTTAGCCGTGGCCGATTCCTCGAGTGGGATATCGGTGACCGTCAGCAACGCCGCGTTGCCCGACAGCGACAGCGGCAGCAGGTTCACGTTCGTCAGTGGTGCGCTGGACAGATCATCAACTTTTGTCACGCGGTAGCGCGCCGTCGTGATATTCAGCGGCTGGACGCTGCTCACTGCGATCGTCTCCACTACGGAGGCACCGGTGAGCCACCCGCTCGGCGTGAGCGAGACGGAAAATGAGATTTGGCTGGATGGAGTAGGCGTCGCATCAGGCGGACCGCTTTCGGGGCGCACAGACGCGCCGCGCGGGCCGGTGGCGTGGGACGCGCCGGCGGATTGCACGCCGCCCAGTGCAACGATCAAAACGATGACCAGCGCAAACGCCATGCCGACGAACGTGACGACGCGTCCGGCGCGCCGGATAAAGGGCGAAACCATAGATTGTCTCCTCAACGCGATCTGACCGCCGTGCTATGGGACGTCGACTTCCTGATCAGCTTCAGTAATACACTCTCCCGAAACCGGGTTTCTCTTCACGCACACGCTGACGATCTTGAAAAGCTTCAACATAAACGTCCATTCGTTGCCGACCGCGCTGGCTAGCTTACCGGCGTTGTCCCGCACCATTACCCGCCAGCGATAGTCACGCGTACCGCCCAGCTTGGCCGGATCCGCGTTGCACTGGTGCTGTGGGGTGTCGCCGGTCATCGTACATTCCACATCGCTCCACTCGTTGGTGCCGGGCCTGGCGATCTGTACGACGAAATGATCTCCGGACGCCAGTTCTTTGGGCGGATAGCTCCAATCAAACAGCAGGGCGAAGCCTTGCTCCACGGGCTTCGTGCTCTTGTCAGGCGGATCAGCCAACGTGATGCCCGCATAGCGCGTGGCGACTGTCGGGGCTAGTTGCGGCACCACGGTTGCGGGTGCTGGCGTGTTCGTCGGTGTCGGCGATGCGGATCCGCGGCTTGGGCCTGTGGCTGCTGTCGGCGCAAGAGTGGGCGTGGCCGTCGGCGCGCGCGTCTCGCTGGGCGTCGCGCTCGGCCCAGCCACCGCAGTGACTGCGTGCGTGACTGTGGGCACAGGCGCGGGCGTGGGGGGCGGTGGCGGCGGCCCGCCGGCCAGTGCGAAGATGCCGATGACAAGCAACGCGACCACCACTCCGGCAATGAGCGGCATGTTTCCGGTCAGCGGTTTGCGGCCGCCCGCCCGCCCGGCGGCCGCGCCGCCCGGCGCGCGCGCCGGGCCGAACGTATCGAGCTCGACCAGCAGCACCGTGATGTTGTCGGGGCCGCCGCGCTTGTTCGCCAGGTTGATCATCTGCTGCGCGCCGGTGTTCAGCGCGGCCTGGCGCGCCATACGCGCCAGTTCCGCGTCCGACGCCAGGTCGCTCAAGCCGTCCGTGCACAGCAGTAGGCGGTCGCCGGGCTGGAGCGCGCGCGGCGCGACGCTCAGCTCTGGCTCCAGGCTCGCCTCGCCGCCGACCGAGCGGGTAATTATATTGCGCTTGTCGCTCTTCTCGGCTTCCGCCAGCGTCAGCGCGCCGATGCGCACCTGGTCATAGACCCACTTGTGGTCGGTGGTCAATCGCTCGACGGCGCCGTTGCGGTGCAGCAGATAGGCGCGGCTGTCGCCGGCATGTGCGACATAGAGATAGCCGCCGAGCGTGACGGCGCACACGACCGTTGCCGACATCTTCTCGGTGCGTACGTCGCCGCTCTTTGCCTGGGTGTAGATCGCCGTGTTGGCGCGCTGAATCGCCGCACGCAGACGCTGCGCGGGGTCGGGCGTCGCGTCGGCGTAGTACGCTTGCGGGATCAATTCCACCGTCATGCGGCTGGCCAGTTCACCACCGGCGTTGCCGCCGACGCCGTCGGCGACGATGAAAAGGGCGCCCTGCTGCGCGATCTGCTGGGGTTGGATGCCCGCCGGGAAGTAGGCATTGTCCTGATTGTCGGTGCGCTGCTTCCCCTGGTCGCTCAGGTACCCAACGCCGGGCATTGTCTTTCCTTGCATCAGCGGCGGCATACATTCTCCTTGCACAGCATCGTATGGACTGGCAGCATAAGTGATCCGGCTGTGTGTGATCAGTTATGCGGCAGCGGTGTCGGCGGCACCGCTGTTGGCGGCACGGGTGTCGGCGGTATCGCCGTCGGCGGCACGGACGTGGGCGGTATCGCAGTCGCCGCGACAGTCGGCACAATCGCGGTCGGCGGCGGTGTCACCGATGGCGGCGCGGGTTTTTCGGTCGGCGGCGGTGTAACCTTCGGCGTGCCGCTGGACGGTGTTGGTGTCATGGATACGACGGCTGGTTTCGTCTCAGTCGGCGCGACCGAGACAGTCGACGGCGATGGTGTGGCCGTCGCTGTTGGCCCGGGCAGTGGCGCTGTCGTCGCGGTGGGCGCAATGGGCGCGGCCGTCGGCGCGGGTGACGGCGATGGCGTCAATGCCAGCGGCGCGGCCGTGGTCGGCGCGCCGATCGTCATGATTGCAGTGGCCGGCGGCGTCGCAATCGCCGTCTGGCTGCGCGCCGGCGTTAGCGCCGCCGTCGGCGTGGCCGTCGCGATCGCCAGCAAGGTATTCAGCCCGCCGGCGACGGGGAATATGAACACGATCGCCAGCAACGCGATCATCGCGCTGATCAGCAGCAGCGGCGTGAGCGGCGCCGGTGCTCGACCGGGCATGCGCACGACGACGGCGGTGCTGTTGTCAGGGCCGCCGTGCCCGTCGGCCAGTGCGACCAGCCGTCGAGCCGCCTCCAGCGCCGACGGCGCGTCAAGCGCGCGGCGCATCTCGGCATTGCTCACCGGTCCATGTACGCCATCCGAACAGAGCAGCAGGATATCGCCCGGCCGCAATGCCTCCCGCGCCGAGACGGTGACCGCCACCTCCGGCTTAGTGCCGAGCGCTTGGAGCAGTTGGTTGCGCATCACGCTCCGCCGTGCCTGTGCGCGGGTTAGCGTGCCCGACTGCACCTGCGCCTCGACCCAGGTGTGGTCAACCGTCAGCGCTTGCAGGCGATTGCCGCGCCGGCGGTAGGCGCGGCTGTCGCCGACGTGCGCGATCGTCAGGCCGTCCGCCCGCGCGACCGCCGCGACGATGGTGCAGCCCATCTCGTACTGGCTCAGATCGGCCGACGCCTGTGCGTAAATGGCGCCGTTGGCCTGATGGACGGCGCGCTCCAGCGCGGCGGCGGGTCCGTCGAACGGCTCGGACTCGTAGTAGGCGTGAAAGAGCGTCTCGATCGCGATGTGGCTGGCGACTTCGCCGGCGGCGTGCCCGCCCATGCCGTCGGCCACGGCGACCAGCAGGCCGCGCGCGGCCACGCGCGCCGGATCCGCGCCCAGCGCGGCGGACGGCACGCCGTAGAAGTCCTCCTGGTGGTCGCGCGCGAGCCCGATGGACGATGCGGCGCCGATCTCGGGTGCGGACGGCGATGGTGGCATAGGCGTGGCTAGAACCAGCCCCTCCGGTGGACGATATACGTGTTCGTAAACTCCGCGTCCGTCTTCGTCAGATACATGATGCCCTCAATGATGCCGATGATCGCCATAGCCGCGCCCGGCATATTGGTCCACGTCCACAGCAGACCGGCGACAGTGACCGCCGCCATGATCGCGCCTTCGGCCATGTAGCCGAGCAGGAACTTGTGGATGCCGAGCGCCCCCAGCACGATGGCGCACAGGCCCGCCGCCGTGCGCGTAGCGCCCATCGCGGACCGGCGCGCGCTCAAGTGCCGCGGCGCGCCGGGGGCAAAGCGCGTGCGGAAGCGGTGGCCGCAGTTGCGGCAGACCATCGCATCGAGCCGCGCGGTCGCGCGGCAGCGCGGGCAGTGTTTCATGTTGGACATGGCATGCTCTACGTTTCGTTGGGTTCAGGCTCCATCACGAGCACATTGGCGTTCGTGCAATACTACCCCCCCCGGACAACGATTGTGTAGCCAGCCCAGAGATAACCGCAAAAATTCCGATACCCAACGATGTACCATCGCGGATTCCCAAAATACGGTACGCCGTTCTCTTCCACGCCGTAGTAGTAGAGTTCTGACTTATATGCAAGTTTTGTCAAAGCGCTCCCCTCGTTTCTTGGACCAATCATCAGTCCAGGCTGAGACATAGGCTTCTTGCTCCGCTCGTCAACCATAATGAGACTACCCAGTGGCGTGCGCTCACACGGCCCGGCACTTGGCGGCGTTTGTGTGGTTGACGGGACGGCTGTTGCCGAGGTGATAGCCGTTGCTGTTGGCACTGGCGGTGCTACCGTAGGGACTGCCTTCGTCGGAGTCGCGGTGGCTGCGCGCGTTGGTGTCGGTGTGGGCGGTGGCGTTTCTGGTACGCGTATCGGACCCGTCACCGCGGTCGGCGTGGCGGTCGGTATGAGTGCCACGGCCGGCACGGTGGGCGTCCCGGTGTCGCCACGCCACGGGCCGTCGACGCTTAGCAACGCAATCAGCACGACGACCAGCGCGGCGGCCAAACCGGCGCCCATCCAGAGCGGAACCGGCAGGCGCGCCGCCATACCCGCGCCGCCCGGCATGCGCGCGACCACCGCGCTGATGTTGTCGGGCCCGCCGCGCTGGTTTGCCAGTTGGATCAGCCGCGTGACCGCCTCGTGCGGCGGGCGCGCCGCCGCCTCGCGCGCCAGTTCGGCGTCGCGCACCTGGCCGTGCAAGCCGTCGCTGCACAACAGGACGACATCGCCCGGCGTCAGGTCGACCGTGAACGTGTCGACCTCAACCGCCGGTTGGCGGCCCAGCGAGCGCGTGATCTGATTGCGGAGCGGGTGCGCGCGCGCCTCCACGGCGGTCAGCACCCCGGCGCGCAACTGCTCGGCCACCCACGAATGATCGTGCGTAATCTGGCGGCTCCGGCCGCCGTGCACGACGTAGGCGCGGCTGTCGCCGACGTTGGCTACCAGAAGTCGGTTGCCCAGCAGCACGGCCGCCACGATGGTCGAGCCCATCTCCGCATGATCGGCCTGCTGTTGCGCCTCGCCGTAGATGGCGGCGTTCGCCGCTTCCACGGCGCCGCGCAGCGCGGCGAGCGCATCCGGCGACGGATCGGCGGCGTACGTCTGCGCGACGCGCTCGACCGCGATTTCGCTGGCGCGCGCGCCGCCCTGGTAGCCGCCGATCCCGTCGGCGACGATCAGCAGGCGGCCGTGGGCAGCGTCCGCCGTCGGCGCCCAGTACACGTGGTCCTGGTTGTCGGGCCGCTTCTGCCCGGGGTCGGTGTCGCCATACACAGCCGGCTCGGCGATGGCCGCGGCGGTGCGAGTGGGTGCCTGTGGGTTCACGGGTTTGCTCCCTAGCGCGGCATTACAGCGTTCGGATTGATCAGTTGCCCGCGCGCATCATATTCGGCGGTATAGGTTACACCCTGCACGGTGACGGTGACGAAGCGGCAATACTCCCCGGGCGCCCCGGTCGATGAGTACCAGGTCCACGGAAACGAGTCTTTCCCGGCCGGGATCGTGGGCGGCGTGCCTTTGATACCGTTCTGCCAGCCCTGGTCAACGCTGTAGTAGTTCGCGCGGTACAAGATGCGGATCGAGCCATCCGGGCGGGCCACGGCGATCGCCGGCTGGTAATCGGGCCAGTCGAGGTTTTGCGCGCTCAGATTGTGATAGATGTTCTTCATCTGGCACCAGCGCATGTCGCCCGTGCGGTTTTCATAGTCCATATTGCCCTGCCACTCCACTGTGACGACGCCGCGGAGCGGCCCGGGCGTCGGCGGCACGCTCGTGGAGGCTGCGGCGCCGGCACGCGTGGGCGCCGGCGCCGGCGTCGGGGTCAGTGCGCGGAGCGCGGCCAGCGCTTCCGGGCCGCCCGGCACAACCGCCAGCGCCGCCTGATACTCGGTGGCCGCGCCGTTTTTGTCGCCGCGACTTTCCAACTGCTTGCCGTAGTTGTAATGCGCCGTATACAACTTGTCGCGCGCCGTCGTGTCGGTGGGCGCCAGGCTCCGAATTTGCTCGAGTAGCTGAATCGCGCGCGGCCAATCGCCCGCGCCCCATGCCACGTCGAGCGCGGCGCGCGCGCCGGCCAACGCCTGCTCGGGAGACTGGGTACCCGAGGGTGCCGGTGATGGCGCCGCCGTCGCACCGGGGGTAGCGCTGCGTGTGGCGCCGGCGGCCGGCGGTGTACCCGTGGGCCCGGCGGTCGCGGTGGTGCCGGCCGCGGTCGGCGTTACGGCCGTGGTCGGCGTCGGCGACGCGAACATCATGATCGCGACAATCAGTCCGACGGCGACGAGCGCCCCCACCAGCACGGGCATCGAATTGCTATTGGGCATCATAGGCTCCTTTCCGGCATGACCAGTGAGACGGATAATCGGCGCGGGCAAGCCCGGCGCCGCTAATGCACATGCTTTGCGCCACCGGGCGCGTGATGCGATGAAGGCGGCGCTGACGTCTGGCGGAAGACCAGCCGCGCGCGGCCGATCTCGATCCGGTCGCCATCGCGCAGCAGCACGCTTTCGACTTTGCGGCCCTGCACGCGCACGCCGTTCGGGCTGTCCAAATCGTGGATCGCATACCCGCTGCTATGGCGCACGATGCGCGCGTGCCGGCGCGAAACCTGCCGGTCGTTCAGCCGCAGATCGCAGCCCGGATCGCGGCCAATCGTCAGGCTATCGTGCCGGATGGCGACGAAGTGCCCATCGGCCAATTGGACGCCGACGCCAGATTGCGCCGCATCGGTTCGACTACGCGACGCGCCATGCGGCCCCACATAACGGAATTCGGTCGTTCCCACCCGGAGGCGGTCGCCGTCCTGCAGACGGTGGCGCTTGACCGGTTGCCCGTTCACAAAGGTGCCGTTCCGGCTCTGCAGGTCCTCAAGCACGTGACTGTGGTGCGTGGCGACGATGCGTGCGTGGCGTTGCGAGACCTGCGGGTCGCGCAGCGCGATCTGGGCGCGACGATCGCGCCCGATCAGCACGACGGGGCGTCCGAGGCCGTATTGGGCGCGGGCGGTCTGGCCGCGCGCCAATTGCAGGAACGGCTGGCCGGGGCGCACCGCCGGCGGCCGGCTGCCGGACGCGTACATGAACAGCGCGGCGACGCCTACGACGGCCAGCACAAATGCCAGCGCCCCGGCCCCGTTGTCCGGCGGCGTGATGGCACCCGCTTTTTCTGTATGGGCCGTGATCGAATAGGGCTCGTCGTCTTCGGAAACCGCTTTGCCGACCACGGTCGTTGACCACTTCCCAGACACGGGATTCTTCACCGAGAGCCGGAGCTGAGTCGCTTCACGCGTCCAAGTCACACCGGGGTACGCTTCGTCAACCACCCGGCCATTGGGATCCGTGACCGACAGGTCGAGGGTGCTGCCCGGCCAACGCAATGCGATGGTCAGGTCGGCTTGTTTGTCGGCGACGGCGATCTCTCCCGCCGACTGTCGCTCGTCTTGTTTGATCGTACCTATAGACTGATATACCAGCGGACGCGCGAAACCGGGACTGCCTAGCCGATCGAGGATAAACTTCGACGGATCGATGTGGCCGCTCGTTGCAAATTCTGATTTCTCCAGCACATAACCAGCGGCATTGTAATGAGTTATGGACCCATCCATGCAGTGTGTAGTCAGCGGGTTCTTGTTGTGGACCTCAAAGTGCAGGTGCGAATTATCATTCCCCCATGGATCGGTCTGGTATAGTATTTTGCCCAATACTTCGCCGCGTGTGACTGAGTCTCCGGCGCGAAGCATCCGCGCGAGAGTAATGTGGCCGTACAGCGCCCAAACCCCTTCGCCCTCGTGGTTTATCAGGACTGCATACCCCGGGTAGTCGCTGGACGCAATTTCGGAAACGCGCCCGTCTGCGATGACATGAACGGGTTTCCCCTTCGCCGATCCGCTGCTGCTCAGAAACCAGTCTTCGCCGGCATGTATTAATTCACTGAGCGGCTTTTTGCCGAAACATTCTTTTGCAGGCGTAGGGTTCCGCGTGTTGGATCCAAAGGGGTAAATTAACGCGAAGCCTTCTTGAGTCGGGTCAGTCCCCGTGTCCCCAAGTGGGAACCTGATGCTATCGCGGCGAGGCGGTGGGGGCGGCGGAACGGTGGCCTTGTCGTGCACCTCGATCCAGATGCGCGGATTAGGTTCGATACCATGCCACTGGCCGCCGGCATCCTGATAGGTGGGTTCAATAAAGTACTCGCCGGGAGCACTGAACGAACGGCTCATGTGGTAGGTATAGGCCACGCGCGAGTTGAACGAGATATTCATCAGCGCTGGGAAGTCCACTTCGGGCGCATTCCACTCCAGGCGGCGCGCGTCCGGCCCGCGCGCGCTGGCATTCAGGCGCTGAACCGTTATGCTCTGACCGCCGACGTTGCGCACGGTGAACTCGACCGTGACCGCTTCCCCGACTTCCGGTTTAAGGTTGGACACCGTCATGTCGCCTTCGACGGCGAGCCGCGCCGCGGCGGCCGGCGGCGGAGGTCGCACCGGTGTTGGCGTTATCGTGATATCAGGCGGGGGCGCCGGGATGTTCTCTGGCGTCACGTCGAACCAGACGCGCGTAAACGGCGGAATGCCATGCCACTCACCGCCGCTATCCTGCCAGATCGGCTCAGCGAAGTATTCGCCCGGCTGGTCAAACGATCGGCTCTGCTGGTACGCGTACGTTTGCCCCGGCTGGAGCGTGAGGTTCTGGACGGACGGAAAATCAACCTCCCGCGCCGCCCATTCCTGGCTGCGGGCATCTGGGCCGCGCCCGCCTGCATTCAGGCGCTGCATCGTCACCGGCTGGCCGCCCGTGTTGCGCACGCTGAACCGCGCCGTAACGCTACTGTTCACCTTTGGCGTCGTGCTCGAGAGCGTCAGCGCATCGGCGATCTCTAGCTGGCCCGGCTGTTGCGGTGGCACCGGCGTTACCGTGATCACCGGCGCGACGTCGAACCAGACGCGCGTAAACGATGGAATGCCATGCCACTCACCACTGCCATCCTGCCAAGTCGGCTCGGCGAAGTAGTCGCCGGCCTGATCAAACGATCGGCTTTGCTGGAACGTGTACGTTTGCCCCGGCTGAAGCGTAATGTTCTGCACGGACGGGAAATCGACCTCTCGTGCCACCCATTCCTGGCTGCGGGCATCTGGGCCGCGCGCGCTCGCATTCAGACGCTGCATCGTCACCGGTTGGCCGCCGGTATTTCGCACACGGAAGCGTGCCGTGACGGTTTGATTCACGTTGGGCGTCGTGCTCGACAGAGACAGCGCTTCGGCGACCTCCAACTGGCCCGGCTGTTGCGGCACCGGCGTCGGGGTCAACGTGACCGGCTGGGCGACATCGAACCAGACGCGCGTAAACGGCGGAATGCCATGCCACTCACCGCCGCCATCCTGCCAGGTCGGCTCAGCGAAGTAGTCGCCGGCCTGGTCAAACGATCGGCTCTGCTGGAACGTGTACGTTTGCCCCGGCTGGAGCGTAATGTTCTGAACGGACGGGAAATCGACCTCCCGCGCCGTCCAGTCCTGGCTGTGCGCACCCGGGCCGCGCGCACTCGCATTCAGCCGCTGCATCGTCAGCGGCTGACCGCCGGTGTTGCGTACGCTGAAGCGCGCCGTGACGCTCTGATTGACATTGGGCTTGGTGCCCGACAGCGAAAGCGCATTGGCGATCTCCAATTGACCCGGGGCTGCCGGCGGGATCGGCTGCAGGACAATCACGTTGACATAGCTGGTCCGACCGTCGGGCCATTTCACGTCAGACCAATTAGATCCATCCGGTGAATAGTTGGGCGTGAACCAGAATGAGCCTGTGTGATCCAGGCTGCGATTGGTGTCATAGCGAAATTCCTGGCCCGGTGCCAGCGTGAAGTTTTCAAACCAGTAAAAACTGTAGTCGCCGTTGTTCGCGTCGCGGCCCTTGACGCCAAAGTAGCGGGCGCTGAACGTCTGGCCGCCTACGTTCTTCGCGCGGAACGCGGCATTGATTGCTTGTCCGGGCGCGGGGCGCAGGTTCGAGATCACCAAATCCGAGGTCAGCACGATACTGGCGGCCTGTGCCGGGGGTGGAGGAGGCGGCTGGCCGCCGAGGCACGCCGTGGCCTGGGAACGATAGACCCAACCCGTGCCGCCGCTTGGATCACCGGCTTCCTTGCGGCTTGTGTCCCACCACTCTTGGCCATCGGCGCTGCGCGGGCCGTTGATGATTTTCACAGCCCAGCTATTCTCGGGCACGATCGTGTGGACGTAATAGGCCAAGCCAGGGCCGGTACGGATCTGCGTGCCGCGACAGAGGCCGACGATACTACCTATGGCCCAGGTGTCCGCCGATGCAGATTGAACAGACCCCATCATTATCCCGGCGAGTAGAATGAAGATGGTCAGCAGGCCCCGGGCGCGATATATTGCGGATGTCATGGCTTGACTCCAGTCGTATTCACCGTGTCGCGCGATGGCGCGTGCGCATCGGCTGCATATGCCATCAGCATCACTGATGCGAATATCAGCGCATGGCGTGTGAAGCGAAACCACCGGCCGTTATTGCGAATGGTGATCATCAACTATTGCCAGTTCCGCGCTGCCAGCCAATTCCGGCGCGCGTCTCTGCCGATATGCTCACCACTGCGCAGGTCCCTTGGGGCAGGTTATTGTCAGTCATACATCTTCAGAAGCGCTGTGGATGATGCCGTTGGCGATCCAGCGCCGCTCCGACTACGACACCGATGAACCCCAGCAATGTCAGCCAGTATCCGGGTTCCAGATTGATCAGCAGGCCGACGGCCAAATTGCGTGGATCGCGGCGGGCCTGCTCAAGGGCAATGAATAACATGACGGTCGGCGCCATGCCGGCCAGCCCGGCTGCCAGTTGCTGCGTCGCCAGACGATGATCGTCGGGCGTATCGCCAGCCAGCGTCCGGTAGAGCAACCAGAGCACGGCCAGCGCCGCCGGTGGCGCGAGCCAGAGCAACCACGTCCAGGAGTTTCCCAGGCTCGAATTGGAGGCCAGGGCATATCCGCTATAGGCCAGCGAGCTTCCGCTGCACGACACGCTGAGCCACGGCATGAAGAAACAGAGCAAGGCCAACAGCGCGCCACCGCCTGAGAGCCGACGCTCTGAGCGCATGCTGCTCAGGCCCGCGCCCCACGGGGGCAGCACCGCGAACTGAGGCACCGGCGCCGAGATGCCGCGGGATGGCGCGAGGAACGGACCAGCGCGAAGGGCCAGCACAGTGGCACCCAGCTGTATGCGGTCGTTAACCCGCAACATATGCGGCTGAACCACGGGGTAACCATTTACCAGTACGCTTGCACCACCTTGGCGTGGAAACAGAACATACCGGCCTTGTTGCGCGCTGATGGCGGCATGACGCGCAAGCACTGACCTATCGGGCAACTGCAGGTCGAGTCCGGCACCCGCCCCTATTTCAAAGACGGGCGTGGTAAGCGCGAAACGGCTGCCCTGCAACGGGCCGTTGAGTACGACCAGCTCCATGGCGCGCGCGGCGCGCGGCGGATAGTCGGCACCGCAGTAGGGACAGCGAACCGCGCCGCCGATGCGCGGGCGATGGCACGACACACAGCGCTGTTCGAGCACGAGCTTCTGTACCGCCACGTACACTAGCCCGCCCAACAGCGCGAGAAAGACGAGTGTTTCCATGCGGAAATCCTCAGCGGGCGGCCCGGGCGCGTTAGCCGCCGTTCTGGCGTTTCAACGCGACGTAGGCCAGCGCCATAAACCCGGCAGCATAGCCGCCCAGCACGCCCCACACGCCGCGCAAGTGATCCGCTTCGTGCTGGTACTTGATGTGCAGCTTGGTCTCCGGTTTGATCGCCACTTTTTGTTTCTGCCCCGAACCCTTGGGTATTTCAATCGTTTGCTCGATCTGTTCCGCATCGACCATGCTGCCGATGTTCGCAACGGAGCCGAGTCCGTCCAGCGTCCAGTGCGAGAACGTCAATTGAGACGCCAATCGGGCGCCGCCGTCCAACTCGAATAACGCGCCCGAAAACAGTATCTGCATGAACACGACGACGAGGACCACGTAGGTGGCAGCCATTTGATTGGCCAGGGCCGAGATCAGCAGACCGCAACAGATGCCGGCCAGCGTCGCCAGCAACAGCGTTATGTAGGTGTCCAGGACGGCGCTGCCAATCAGCCCGCCATCCGGCAATTGCACGCGGGCCATCACGACCAGCATGAGCAAAGCGATTTGTACAAACCCAAACCCCAGCAGAACCGTGATCTTGGATGACAAGTAGGCTGCGATGCTGATGCCCGCGCCGCGCTCACGGCGGTAGATCGACCGCTCCTTGGAGAGTTCGTAGACGGCTGCGAAGATGCCCAGCAATACCGCCGCCAGCGACAAGATCAGCAGCAGGCGTTGCGCCCCGCCAGCAACGAGGTAACCGCCTTTGTCGGCCACAATCGCCTTGATCGCTTCGGCGCCCTTGAGCGTCAACGCATCGGGCTCACTCATGAAGCTCAGGAATACGCCTAACATCGGCATGACGCCCACGAGGATGATCATACTCTTGAGATCATGCCGCAAGAGTTCAAAATACCGTTCCACCAGGATCCACCACTGGCGCACGGGCGAGGCGCGCGGCGTCGACAGTTGCCGGCCGCGCGGCGGCTGGTCATGCCCATTGGACGTCAGTGCGTGCCCGACCGACCGGTTGAGCCGCCGGGCTACATACTCCTGGAATGCTTCCGATCGCTCGTAACGATGTTCCCAGTCCCGCGCCGATTGGTGCTGCAGTTTGATGTAGATCTCGGCAAAAGCGTCATCGCTGCGGCGTTCGCCGCCGCCCGTCGTTTCAAAGAACGCGGGTGCGGTTTCGGGTGGGCCAAAATAGCAGAGCCGCCCCTGCGAAATAAATGCCACGTGATCACATTCACTGATGTTGGCCGTGGCATGCGTAACGAGAACGATCGTGCGCCCGTGGTCCGATTGGCTGCGCAAATCCTTCATGAGTTGCTTTTCCAAGCCGGGGTCGAGGCCCGAGGTCGGTTCGTCCAGAAACAGCAACGGCGGCTCCGCCAGTAGTTCGACGGCGATGTTGACGCGCTTGACTTGTCCTCCGCTCAGCATCTTGACCAACTTGCCCTGATGCTCCGCCATATCCAGTTGGCGCAGAACGGTATCGATCCGGCGCGCTCGCTCAACCGGCGTGGTGTCCGTCGGAAGCCGCAGTCGAGCCGCGAAGTCTAATGTTTGCCGCACCGTCAGATCGGCGTGCACGATGTTGTCTTGCGGCACATACCCGATAATCGAGCGATAGGCATCGAAGTGGGTGTACAGGTCGTCGCCATTGATACGCACTCGTCCGCGCGTGGCCGGCTGGAAACCATTGAGCGCCTTCATCAGCGTCGTTTTGCCTGCCCCGCTGCCGCCGACCAGCGCCACAAACTCGCCGGGATACACGGCCAGCGAGACGTCCTTCAGCAGCGGTTCGGGCTTCCCAGGCACACGGTGTGTTAAATGAAGGGCATCCACGCGGACGGCCGCCATCTGGCTCTGCTGCGTGAGGAAGCCGTGATCCAAGTCAAACGACAGCCGGTACGCCCCGATTTGAATAATATCGCCTGGCCGGATGCGATGGCGCTCGATGCGCCGCCCGTTCACGAAGGTGCCATTGGTTGAGCCCAAATCGCTGATGACGTAGCCATGCGCGGTGCGGTCGACGCGCGCATGAAACCGCGAGACCTGCGGGTGATTGAGCAATACTGCATTGGCGCGGCCACGGCCGATCGTCATCCGTGGAGCGAGCGCTAGTTGTTTGGTCTCCGGGCCGCCCTGCGCTGCGTGGGGCGTCTCGTGTGCGGAATCGGTTTCCGAGCGCGCGGCGGGTTTGTGGTCCACGCCATAGCGCGCCTGGACGCGGCCGAGTTGCACGATCGCGCCATGTTGCAGGCGAACCGGGGCGCCGACCGGCTCGCCGTCAATTCGCACCGGATTTCGCCGGCTCAGGTTTTCGAGGGTGGCGCCGCGCGCGTCGACCACGATGCGCGCGTGGTGCCGCGAGACCGTGTGGTCAGGTAGTCGGATTTGCGCGTCGGGACCGCGGCCCACAAGGTTGCTGGCACCCAGGTCAACGCGATCGCCCTTGCGCTCACCGCTGATAAACTCCAGATAGCCCCGCTCAGACATGCTGTCCTCGCTCCAATCAGGGTAAAGTGGCCGCCGCTTTGGCGATAAGCGGCTTGGCCAAGTTGATCGGCCGCAGGTAACTCAATCGTCCCAGCGTTCGACCGCCAGTGGAATCGGTCATGACCGCGCTAGGCACCCCAATCATTCGCCCATCGGCGGCTACGGCCATACCACCGCTATTGCCGCGGGTTACATCAACGTCGGACTTAATCCACTGGCGCTGGTCGCCTTCCGTGACAAAACCTGAGACGGTGCCTTCGGTGACCGTCAGGGAGTCTCCGCCGATGCCGGGGTAGCCGAGCGTATGAATCCGCTCGCCGATTTGGAGCGTATCGGAGTTGCCCAGCAACACGCGCGGCAGGTTGAGCCCGCTCACCGGGCGGCCATTCAGATCAGCCGTAATCCGCAGTACCGCCAAATCCAAATCTACATCCCACGCAGCCGGAATCGCCCGATAACGCCACTCCGCGTCTCCGTTGGGTAATATGGTTATCGCGACTTCCGCGATCTTCTGGGCATTGTAGAATGATCCGGTTTTGCTATCGCCGATGACGTGGAAATTGGTGAGTATAAGGCCCCGGCTGTCAACGATAGAACCGGAACCGAATGATGTGCCTTGAGGTGTCTGAACCCGCAGTTGCACGGTGGCCTGTTGGGCAGTCTGTAGTACTTGCGCCGCCGATGCGGTTGGAGCGGCCGTCGCCGGTAGCGGCGATGGCGTGGCCGTGGCCGGCGCGGACGTCGGCGTCACGGTCGGCACCGTCGCGATGGCGGTGGCCGTCGGGCGGACAGTGGCTGTGGCCGCGCCGATCTGCGTCGCACCGCTGCTCGGACGAGTCGCCAGATAGAGCACGCCAAAAATAACCAGTGCCGCCGCGCCAACTATCCACAACGGAATCGCCTGGCCGCCGGAGACCGTCACCACATTCAGTGGCGTCTGTCCGATGCGCAAAACATCGCCCGCGTGCAATTCGCGCGGTTGGGCCAGGCGCTCGCCGTTCAACCACGTGCCGTTGGCGCTGCCTTCATCGCGCACGAAGTATTGTCCGCTCTGCCGCCACGCGACCGCATGCTGTCGAGACGCCTGCGGATCACGCAGCGGGATAGCGCACTGCGCATCGCGGCCGATGCGAATGCCGCGCGGCGTGATCCGCACCGGCCGATCGCTGCGGCTACCGGATGCGGCTAAACCGAGTTCGTGGGAAGAAGGCGGCATGCTCACGATAACTGTCCTTGTCCAAAATTACTCGCCCGATTGACGATTGTTGCGCGCCGGTATGGCGCAAAATGGCCGTGCGACGGCGTCGGATGCGCTCGCTCAATACGGCTCCCGCGTGTAGGTCCCGTTGTCGCGCAGCACATACACCAACCGATGTGTTTCGCCGTCGCTATCGCGCAGAATCACGCCCCGCTGGAAAAACTGAAGCTGCATCTTCTGGATATTGCCTTTGCCGAACAACTGCAACTGCTTGCGCGAATCGTACTCACGACCCCACCCAAGGCGGAACTGCACCGGCTTGTCGAGACAGAAGACTTTGGCGAAAATATCGTATACGGGGTAATTTTTCGGTGGATCTGGGTTGGCTTCGTCGCAGTATCCTTCATCGCGACCCGACCAGGCTTCGCCGTCTCGCTTTTCCCACGTTCCGTCGCCGCGATCATCTTCATTGGGCGTGCCGTATGTGATGAGCACGAAATACGGTGCGCCATCGTTGTACAAAAACAGATGTCCGCGGTCAAAGCGCTGCTCATTGAAGCCGATCTGCGTCGAATCCAGTTGTTGGGGCGTCCGCGGGCAGCCGATTTCGTTCACGTGAGCCCGCCAGGTCGCGTAGAACGTCCCGCTCGTTGAGACATTGAACTGGCAATTGGCGTTGGGCCCTGGGTTGCGCGTAGCCGTGGGTGCCGCGGTCGGCGTGCTGGTGGGCGTCTCCGTGACGTCTACAGCAACCGTCGTAGGTGTCGCCGGATTCGTCGGCCGAACTGGTTGGGCAGTTGCCGCGCCGGAGGGCGGGGCTGCCGATGCGCGCACCACAGTGGCCGTCGGCGATGGGGGCGGTGGCGGGGGCGAGGGAAGGCCGATGAACATTAAAAAGAACAACACTGCGACGCCTACGGCTACCATCGGCCAACCAAGCGACGACGATGCGGGGGCCCGTGTCGACAGGGCGCGCTGAAATGCGGATACATGCTGGAATCGTTCGCGCGGGTTCAGACGCAACGCGTGCAGGATGGCGCGTTCAGTGCCGGGGCTGATCGAGGGATCATAGAGGCGCGGCCGCGGCAGCGGCGCGCCCCGCAGCCGCAACTGCGCGTCAACCGGGTCGTGACTGGTCAGCAGGAAATACAGGGTTGCGCCCAGGGAATAGATATCCGAGCGCGGCGTAGTGCCGCCGCCGAATTGTTCCGGCGGAGCAAAGCCCGGGGTCCCGCCGTGCGCCCCAAGCATCGTGGCCTGGCCGGTGGTCTGGATCTTGGCAATGCCAAAATCCACCAGGACGGCGCGCCCCTGCGGCGTAACCCGTATATTGGCCGGTTTGATGTCGCGATGGATGACCCGGTTCGCGTGCAGGTAGGCCACGGCGTCCATGATTTGGCGCATCCACCCCAGGACCTGAGTTTCCGGCAGGTGTCGAACCCGGCTCACGAGGACATTAAGGTCTTCACCGTCGACAAAATCCATCACGAGGTACTGGGTCCCCGCCGTTAGGAAATGGGCGCTGACGCGCGGCAGGTTCGGGTGCTGAAGCCTGGCCAGGATATTCGCTTCGATTTGAAACTGCTTGATCCCGGCCAGGCTGGCGATCCGATTCTCCTTGACAGCCACGCGCCGATTACCGTCGCCCATGTCCGCGGCAAGGTATACCGCGCCCATGCCGCCGTGTCCGAGCAGACCCATAATGCGATACCGCGATAACAACACAGTACCTGGAGCAAGCATAGCGTTGGTCCTAACTCATCACGCTGGCGATGGCCTGGCGTAAGTTCTCTATCGATCTCAACATCGTGTCATGCCCATGGCCTCGCCTGCCATAGTGTGTGACCGCGGCGAATCGATGGTTCAATCACGAAGCCGCTCTAGTTCGACGGGCATGGCTTTTCCTGAATATTGACGAAGATGACCCATCCGCCACCCGGGAACGATACCAGCCGTTCGCGCGATTCATAGTCTTTCATGCTGATGAGCCAGTCGGCTGCACCGTTCAAGCCGTGATAATTGAAATCTCCGCTGGGCACCGTTAGCGCAAACACATCGGGTCCGCCCGCTCTGGGCCGGACTTTTACCAACATCCCAGCGACACCTTTGCCGGTTCGGTCGAGCACCTTGCCTTCGATATAGATAACGCCTGGGCGCTCGGCCTGCCCGACGACCTCCGGGACGAAACAGTAATGCGGGGTCGGCGTCGGTACGGGCCGCGGCGTGCTTGTTGGACTGGGTGTGGGCGTAGGTGTAGCGCACGCAGCGCGCACCTCCGCGAGCATGGTCGTCGCCACACCCACGTCGATACTGCTGATCGCCGCCGCTTTCACCAGCCATACGACGGTTTCCGTGCAACGATGCTCCTGCCAGGTGTCTTTGGCGGCATTGACATAGCTGTTGAACAACAACGCAGGCAGGTTAGGCTGGTAGCCTGGAGTTGCCGCGTACAAGTTCGCGAATTTATCCGACGCGGCGGTCCATTGCCGCCCGTCATACGCTTTCTGCGCGTCGACAAACAGAACGGCCTGCTGGCGTTGCACAGCGACGGCGGCATCGTTGGGACGCAATGCGAGTGCTTCATTAAAGTATGCCACCGCGCTTATCACGGTTCCGCTCTGGACGAGTTCCACGGCGCGACTGGCGTTGGCGCCGTACAGTTTCTCGTTCAGTCCCGGATAGCTTGGATCCGATTTCTTCACACGACCCCATTGCTCCAAGGCGCCCACAAAATCGCCGTCGTCAAACCGCCGCTGGCCGGCGGCAAATACCGCGGGCAATTGCTCCTTGTCGGCAACGAGCCCGAGACCGGCGACGGCGTCTGCATTGGCCGAATCGCAGTCGAGCACCGCTTGGTAGGCGCGCCGGGCGTCATCATATTTCCGGTTGTCCACGTATTGCTGTGCTTGCACCAACTTAATGACGCCGATCTGTTTGCACTGTTGTTGCTGGTTGAACATCACAGCCGACACCGCTACCACGGCCACCATCAGAATGCCCAGTAATGCCCACGCGAGCCACAGCCCCGGCCGGGGCGGGTGCGGTTTTCCGTTCAACGCGGATGCGCCACGCCCGGAGGCCACGGCCTTGGCCCTGAACTCGTCCACGATAGTGGCGATCGATTGGGTGCGCTTAGAAGGTTCCGGCGCTATGGCCGATTGGACCGCTCGTCGGCGACTTTCAGTCCACGCGATCTCGCGCGGAACCTGTATGGGAGATTCAGCGTTGCCCGTGCGTGCGGCAAAGGCGGGCCCCATAGATAGATGAATCGCCAGAACGCCGAGCGCGAAAATATCGCCAGTAGTCGTGGCCGGTTGCCCGGTACGCCGTTCCGGCGGCAGATAGGCGCCGTTGACGCCGGGCATCGATTCGGGTGCGCTGGCGATGCGTGCAAAGACCAGATCGTCCAACAGAACGGCACCGCCCGGCGCCAGCAGCAAATTGTTCGGTGTCAGGCGTCCGTAGGCAATCCCGCGGGCGTGCAGACTTTCCAACGCATGCGCCACGGCCGCCAGCATGTTCGCCGCCTCTTCCGCCGTGAGGGTGGACTCGAGGCGATCCGCCAACGCGCCGCCCTCGATGTATTTTTCGACCAGCAAACACGTATCGTCCAGAATTGTCGCTTCATAGACCGGCGCCACGACCGGGCTATCCATCTGCGCCACGAACTTCGCGGCTTGTGTGAATTGCGACGCTATATCCGGATCGGCCGGCGGGATCGGCAACGTTTTTACGACGACCTTGCGCGACAGGCTGGGCTGCTCGGCCACATAACTTACGGTACTGCGCCCACGGCCCAGGACGCCGATAATCGTGTACTGGCCGACGATTTGGCCGGCTGAAAATTCTTTCATGCGCGGCCCCTATTTCGTGCAGCTTTGCGTTTCGAGTTTCACAGTGATTTCCATAGCCGTGTAGTCATGTCCCGGACCGGTGCGCGGGTCAATGCCAAAATCAAGATCGTCGCCGGCGTTCACGGCGAGAGCGGCTACCTCCGCATTGCGCACGCCGATGGTATCGAGCGCTCTGATTGGCGCCGACCACGGGTACGCGCCTTTGTAGCGCAAATAGACCGTCACGCCGTCGCCCGGGTTGTAGGGATCCTCGACGTCCAGCTTATATGCGCTGACGTAGATGTGCACGCGCCCGGTCGCCGGGCTTCGCCACCGGCGAATGATGTCTTTGCTGTTGGAACTCGACGGGAAACCAGGATGCGCGCCCAGCTCTTCCATGCGTACCCACTGGTGAAACGTGTACCACGTTCGCGTTTCTTCATTCCAGAAATTGATCGGCTCCAGCGCCGTGCTGTTGCCGACTACGGTTATGAGGTAGAACCAGCCGTTTTTCCCCTGCGTGCCGCTGAAACCGGACCGCGAGTTGGCAATCGTCGCGAGGCTAATCTGCTTCTGCCCGGCCAACTGGTTCTGAAGTTCCGCAAGTTCGGCGTTGGTTGGATTGAGCACGGTCGCTTTGGCCAGGCGGTCCTCCACCTGCGGCAGACTCGCACATTGGTTGCCGGCCAATAGGCTGCGAGCATCCCCGACGTATGCTTGATAAAGCTCGGCGCGGCCGCCCGTCAGCGCACTGCGAATTTCCGGATTATCCGGCACGACGCGATCGGCGCGCTCGAAGTCTTCGACCGCGCGTTCAAGCGCGTCGATACCTGCGCCGCTCTTTGTCTGGCGTCCACGCTGGACGTAGGATTGTGCCAGGCGCGGCTTCGCCCGTGGCAGGCGATCAGCTATCGAGGACAACACAGCTATGGCCCGATCCCACTGACCCGCGCTAAAGGCGTCGAGCCCCTTGCGATAGTCTGCCGCCAGACGCTGCAGGGCACGCGCCTCAGAATCCTCGCTTCGTCCCGGCAGCGACAACGCGCCATCGAAGCGGGCGAGCGCAAGATCTACTTCATCCGCGTACAAGCGAAGGCGGCCGCACTCGACGCCGGCGCGAAAGACATTGGCCGTGCTGATTTCCGGCCGGTTGCGAACGCTATCGTACCGGTCGATCGCCTCGCAGTAGCGGCCATCGGCCAGATCGCGATCGGCGGTGCGAATGGCCGCCTGTGACTCGATCGCCAATCGCGCCGCATCACGGCGGGCGGCGGCATCTTTGTAGCTCGGATCGAACGCCAGTGCCTTGTCGAATTCGATGAGCGCCAGTTGCGGTGTGTCCGCATTCGCATAGACGATACCTTGCTGGTATGCCGCTTCTGCCTGCAATGTCAGGGTGCCGTTGCGAGCTACGGCATACGCCAGAGCGATTACGACGACAACCGCTGCGGCGGCAGCGATCCACCATGCCGGGAACGGGCGCGGCTTCGGCGCAACCGGTGGGATGCGTTCCACTGACGGCTTCGGCTCCGGAACGGCAAGGTTGCCGGCCAGGCCGGATTGCCAGGCATCCCAAAATTCCCGCACATTTTGGAAGCGATCTTCCGGGCGCTTAGCCAGGGCGCGTGTGACTACATATTCGATCTGGTCGCTGAGATCGCCACGTCTTTTCCGCAAACTCGGCACCGGCGCCGAGGCGTGCAGCTCCAGTGTTTGCCACGCGGTTGCGCCATGGAACGGCGTCGCGCCAGAAAGCATCTCATACAGCATGACGCCTAGTGCGTAGACGTCACTGCGCGCATCCACGACGGAGCCGCCTGCTTGCTCGGGCGACATGTACTCGGGCGTTCCCACCAGTACCCCGGTGCGGGTCAGCAACTGCTTGTCGTTGCCCGCGTGGCTTCCGAGGATGAGCGTGCTCTCGCCGCCCAGGATCTTGGCGATGCCAAAATCCGCCAGCAAGATGTGGGCGTCCGGTTTCGTGTACAGGACATTGGACGGTTTCAAGTCGCGATGGACGATGGCAGGATCATGCTCGTGGGCAGCCGCCAGCGCGTCGGTCAACACACACAGCACATTAGTCGCGAAGTCGAGCGGCATCGCTTTGCCATGAATCCGATCGTAAAGCGTGCCGCCCTCCGCCAGCGGAAGCACCATGAACAGCAGGTCGTCCGCCTGGCCATAATCGAGCACCTGCAAGATATGGGGGTGTTGGAGACCGGCGATGATGCGCGCCTCCTGCTGGAAGCGCATGGCGATTGACACGTCGCTGCCCGCACGCAGAATCTTGATCGCAACCTGGCGCTCCAGTTGCAGGTCGCGTGCGCGATAGAGAACACCCATGCCGCCTTGCCCGATCTGCGCCGCGAGGCGGTAACGGTTCTTGAGGATGCGGCCTATCATTGTGCGCTACTCATGTCGTGAATAGCCTCGTACGCTCGTCATAATAGTTTGACCCTGCCGCCGGGCGGCAGCGTCACCCCCGCCGGATTACCCAACCGGCGCCGGCGGCAGCCGATCGAGCAGCCCCTGGATTGATGCATTCTTCTCGAAGCGCAGGCTGGCGGCCAGGCACGAGCGCGCCAGGTCATATGAGTGAATCTCGAAAAACCGCGCGCCCTGATACGCCAGCAACTGGGCGTTGTTGGGTTCCAGTTGGATGCCGCCGGCGAGGTCCCAGAGCAACGCCGCCAGCGTGTAGATGACGCCCCGCGGGCCGACGAGTACGGACAAAGCAGCAGAACCGATTCCCCGCTGGGCACGACAGCCGCGGCCCAGGGTCTTCGCAGACGATGCGCGCTTGAATGTGATAATCAGGACGCTAATGACGTACATGTGCATGACAACCCGCTCGCCAATTCCCGGGCCTGCGCACGGCGGGGCCCCTGCCGTGGGCTTCTCGCAATGACGGTCAGGCGCAACTCCATTTCGCGCCTTTCATTGGCTGTTGTGCATTTCGGGTTCCGACATCTTTCCGAGCCGCCGGGGCATAGCCTCCAAACCGCCGCTTCTTACCCCTCAGCCACTCCCCGCGCACCGGAAACCGACGTAGTTGTACATCAGCGGCCCTTTGCTGCCGATGCGGCCGGACGCGCGCGCGCTGGCTGCTCCGAAATCGTACGACCCGCCGCGCAGCACACGACTCGAGCCGGAATCCGGCCCCTTCGGGTCTAGCGTCGGCGCGTTCTGATAATAGGTATCACTGTACCGGTCCGCGACCCACTCCCATACATTCCCCGCCATATCCAGCGCACCGTACGGACTGGCGCCTTGCGGATAGCTCCCTATAGTAGTTGTGTCCCCCGCTCCACCATCAATCGAGTTGAGCCTGCTCTTTTCAAACTCATTACCCCATGGATAAACCCGCCCGTCCGTGCCGCGCGCCGCCTTCTCCCATTCCGCTTCCGTCGGCAACCGCTTCCCATCCCATCCGCAGAAGTTCTGCGCGTCGTTCCACGAGACGTAGATCACCGGGTAGTTGCTGTACTGCGCGTTAAGGTAATAGTGTGGGCGTGTGTACGAAAGGAGAGAGACTGGCGCGCTGCATGCCCCTGCCGTCACGCACTTCGCATACTGCGCGTTTGTCACCTCGGTCTTGTCAATCCAGTAGCCGTCCAGCGCCACCCTGTGCTGTGGTTTCTCGTCATTCCAGTTGGTGTTGCTCCCCATCTTGAAGTCGCCTGCCGGTACGTACACCATCGCCCCGCTGCCGAAGACACGCTCTTCGCCCAGGCGCGGCGCAGAGGGCGCCGGCGATGGCGTTGCCGCCGGAACGTAGCCGGGCACTCCCCCACCCGCCGACAGCGCGATCAGCGCGATCAGCACAACAGCGCTGGCGACGGAGGCCCAGATGATGCGATTAGTGCGCGCCCACTTGACCGGCGCAGGTACCGCCTGCCCCTGCAACGCCAATCGCATGTCGCGGGCGCTTTGCCAGCGTTGCCGCGCATCCAACTCCAGCGCCCTCATAATCACCGCCCCAACCCGGGATGACAATGCCGGCCGCAACTGCCGGGGCGGCGCCAGCGACGCGCGCCCCGACGTGCGCAGGGTGGACGCCGGGGGTATCTGGCCGGTCAGCAGCGTATAGAACGTTGCGCCCAGCGCGTAGACGTCGCTGCGCTCGTCGGTGTGCTGGTCATACTGTTCCGGCGGCGTGTAGCCGGGTGTGATCCCGCGCGCGCCCACCATCGTCGCGGTACCTTCAATTTGCAGCTTGGCGATCCCGAAATCGACCAGCACCGCCTTGCCGCCCGGCGTTACTTTGATGTTGCCTGGCTTAATGTCACGATGGATGATGGGCGGTCTCTGGCCGTGCAGATACTCGACCGCGCCGAGCACCTGCATCATCCAGGGCAGAGCGGCAGTTTCCGTCAGTGCGCCGGCGCGCTTGACGGTGGCGTCCAGGTCTTCGCCCTCGATGTAATCCATGACCAGATACTGGCTGTGCGTTTCCACAAAGTGGTCTGATACCCGCGGCAGGTTCGGGTGATTGAGCATCGCCAGCAGGACAGCCTCCGTCTCGAATTGCGCGATCGCATCGGCCGACGACGTGGTGTTCTCCTTGACGGCCACCAGCCGATCACCCAAGCGCGTGTCGCGCGCCAGGTACACGCGGCCCATGCCGCCGTTGCCCAATTCGCGCACGATCTGATAGCGCGCTTGCAGGATGGCGTCTGGAAATAACATTGGGTAACCGTGGTTTTCGCTGTTCGAAACTATCGAAATCGAATGGTGTGCAAGCGATTGCGCAATTCTGCTTCTATGGCGACACAGTGTCTAGCGCGACACCGTCACTTCACCCACATCGACCACGCCACGACAAGGCTAACCAACAATAAAGCCAGGCTCACCCCCGCAACCATGACCACCGCCTGATTGAGCTTGCGCGCATCGGAGGTACTGTGCCAAAGCGCCTGCGCAAACTCGTCGACTGAATCAAAGCGATCGTCCGGGCGCTTGGCCAGGGCGCGCATAATGACGAGTGGCAGGGCGGGCGGTAATCCACGGACCACCAGCGGCGGCGCCGCTTCGCCCACTTGCTGGCGCAGTACAACGGCTATATCATCGCCGCCGAACGGCCGCCATCCGGCCAGCATTTCATATAGCACCGTCGCCAGCGCATACTGATCGCCGCGCCCATCGACAGGCCGTCCGACGATCTGTTCGGGGGGCATGTAGGCCGCCGAGCCAAGCGCAAATGCGCTGCTCGTACTGAAGCGTGTCCCCCGCGCACCGGCAATGCCCAGGTCCGTCAGCAGCGCGCGCCCTCCGGCCCCAAACATGATATTGCTCGGCTTGACGTCGCCATGCACAATATTCTGTTCGTGCAGATACGCCAACGCCCCCGCGACATGTGATACGATCATAACCGCGCGCGGCCACGGCAAGCGCGAACGTTGCCGCCACGGCAAACGCGATCGTTTAGACAAGGTTCGCTCCAGACTCTGGCCGCGCACAAACGGCATGGCCAGATATAAATGCCCGCCGAGTTCTCCGTAGTCGACAACGGGCACGATGCCGGGATGTCGAATGCCGGCCGCCATTTGGGCGGTCTGGAGGAATCGCCGTCGATATTCCGGGTTGGCCGCCGTGTCTTTGAAAAGAATCTTCACAGCCACCTGACGCCTGTGCTCATCAAGCGCCTTATACACGGTGGCTGTCCGGGTGCGCCCAATCACGCTGTGCAAGCGGTAAGGGCCAAACGCCTTCACGGATTGCGTTGGCATGGCAGTACCCTTTGCTGCGTGGCCGCAGTCACGGCAAGCCCCAATCCATTCGCCGACCAGCCGGATCGATCAGGACGCCTGGCAAATCGAGGAGCTTGAAATTCGCGCTCGGATCGTCAAAGCCAACCAGCCACACGGCCCATTGGCCGTCTCGATTCGACAAGTAGGCAATCCACTTGCCGTTGGGCGACCAGGTCGGCGCGACATTTTGGCCTTCGGCGGCCAGCACTCTGCGCCCGCGGCCGTCGCGCGAGTTGCGGTTCACCAGATGAATTTCCGGCGCTGGGTTATCGCGCGACACGTATACGAGCCACTGCCCGTCGCGCGACCAGTCGGGCGCGGTGTCAGACGCGCCAGGCGTTAGCCGGCAACAAGCGTTTTGCAGCGCATAGCCTTTGTCGTCGGTCGTCCAGATGCCGCAACTGGAGCGAATGCAACCGACGTATGCAAATAGACCCGACGCCTCGGAGAACGACGGCCAGCGCGCGTCCGGAATCAGTGTGGTCGTCTGGGCGCCGATCGTTGGCGGTTTCTCGTCAAAACCGTAGCGATCGACAATGAAGAGGTGCGGATTGCGCGAGACATCCCGAATGGAAGTGAATACGACGCGTCCTTTGCTGAAAACCGGGTATGCATCATCCGGCGCTCCAGACACACGCGCGAAGCTGGAGCCGGGGAAGTCATAGAAATAGATGCCTTCGCTGCGGCCCAGACCGCTATCGGACCATGCAATTGATCGGAACAATAGACGCTTGCCGTCTTCCTGGAACTGGGGGTCAGTCGCAGCCAGGGCTACCACCGTGTACTTCGCTGGATCGCTGACGTTGACCAGAATGATTTGCTGATCCAGCTTCGTTTCGCATTTGCCGGCACAGATCGGTATAGCCAAGCGTCCGGCAATGATCGGCGTGGGCGTGGGCGGTACCGGCGTTTCGGTCGGCGTGGGCGGTACCGGTGTGCGAGTCGGCGTGGGAGGCGGCGGAAGCGTCGGCGTGCGCGTGAGCGTCGGTACGGGCGTACGGGTGACCGTTGGCGTTAGCGTCGGGGTGGGAGTTGGCGGCAGAACCAGTGCGACCTTGAGCTCGCTTCGCCCCGACAACTCGCCCGCGTACAGACGAACCCACGTGCCTTTCCCATCTGCACCCATAGCCACAGTGGGGACAAAGAAGTAGTAACGCCCGCTTGCATACGCAATCTCCCCAATCACTTCGCCGGTGCTCTTGGTGCTGACGCGGATGAGACCGCTCATCGGATCGTCTGCCGTGGAAAAGAGGCTGGATGGCATAGCCAACTGCAACAACTTGAGCCGACTTTCCAAATATGAATCCTTCGGGGTTGGTACCGGTTGGTAGTCCGCCAGCGCGTCGATGCTCGTCCACTGATCGGTGCCCGCGTCCGATACCCCGTAGGTGGGAACGGCGCCGCCCTCGGCTTTCAGCCAGAACCAATGCGATTTGGTCTGGACGAGGAGCAGGTTGCCGAGCGGCTGGGGCCGGCTGCCGCGCATCGTGAATTCGCTCAGCGAGTCAGGGAACGGCGACAACTCAATAACGCCGCCGCCTCGGGTGACGATGCTCTTGATGGCGGGGACGGGTGGGATGACCGCCGCGAACGCGGTAGGCGTGGGCTGGGGCAACGGCGCCGCGTCCGGTGGCGCGCCAAACTCGCCCAGCACTGGCGCGAACCAATCGGGCCTGACGGCGTACCCGGCCACCATGCCGATCACGACGACTGCCAGCAGTGCCGCGACGACTAACGGCACGAAGGCACGCCGACGGGCATGCGGCGCACCGGCACGCTCTTCCGCATCAGGCGCTCCGGCGACGACTGCCGAACCCGTGCCTTCGAGCGCGGCAACGAGCGCGCCGCAGTCCGCAAAGCGGCGGGCTGGTTTCTTGGCCAGCGCCGTCGCCAATGCCTGTTCTACATTGGCCGGCAGTTCAACCCGCACCGCGCGGATCGGCGCCGCCGGCGTGTGTACCGTCCGATACGCTGAAGCCATCGGCGTGTCGGCGCGGAATGGGTTGGAGCCGGTCAGCATCTCGTACAACACGACCGCGAGCGAATACAAATCGCTGCGGCTGTCGATCTCATCCCCCTGCGCCTGCTCCGGTGACATATATTCGGGTGTGCCGATGGCCGTGCCGGTGCGCGTTACGCGCGTGCCTGCCGCCGCTTTGGCGATGCCGAAGTCGGTCAGGAACGCTTTGTCTTGCTTGTCGATCAGGATATTGCTCGGCTTGACATCACGATGGATGATGCCGTGCGCATGGGCAAAATCGAGCGCGGAACCAATCGCTTGCGCAAGCGTAATGGTCTCCGGCAGGCTGAACTTCCGGCCGGATTCCAACAGGTGAGCCAGGGTCTGGCCGTCGATGAACTCCATCGCGATGTAGTGGATTCCATCTTCCTCGGCAATATCGACCACCCGCACGATGTGGTCGTGCGGGATTTCGCTGGTGGCGCGCGCCTCCTGCCGGAAGCGCGCGACGAACTGCTGGTCGAACACCAGATGCGGCGCCAGTATCTTGATCGCGAAGAAGCGGTTCAGGATTTTGTGGCGCGCCTTGAAGACGGCGCCCATCCCGCCGCGGCCGATCTCTTCCAGTATTTCGTATTGGCCGAGCGTGCGGCCGATCAAGGTATCCATCGGAGGCTATTTCCGGAAAAAATCTACGCTTGTAAAATCAGTACGTCCCGAATTATCAGTGAAGTGAGTGATGGTTGTAACCTGAAGAATATTTGTCGCTTTCACGAATCCCAAAGTCTGGTTCCGGGTCGCGAATCCATCGTTCTTGAACATGAGGACAGGGCTACCTTTGTAAGTCACCATGCTTATCCCCGCATCGCAGTCCGTTGGGTGACATCTTCCCCAAAAGTGAGCGATAAATTGGTCGCCCTCGCTCGTGATTTCCACCTTTGTCCAACTTCTGGTGTTGTCATCAATGTTGTGCCAGATGCCCAAGAAGGTCTTCAGCGGTGGAAAGACCGTGGGTGTAGCTGTGGGCGTTAGGCTTAGCAGGCCGCTTTTAGCTTCGGCCCCATCAGGTTTCAATTCAAGAGCGTACTGAAACCACATAATCGCGTCCGCTTTCTTTCCGGCAGTCGAGTAATATGCTCCGTAGTTGTACATTGCAACGTAGAGTTTGTCATTGATAGTCGAATCGGTCGGATCAAGCTTGTTCGCTTGTTTCAATAAATCGACTGTCTGTGCCCAATCCTTCCCCCACACGAGATCGACTTTGGCCATCAATCCGGCAACGCGCATCTGACTGGTCTGCGTAGCGGTCGATGTCGCCAGAGGCTTTGCCGTCACGGTGGGCATAAGTTGTGTGCTCATAGTGACGGGTGACGAGGTCGTCAGGAGCGCACGGGGAATAATGGCCTCACTCGCTCCGGCCGGCGCTACCGGCACAACACTCGTCGAGTTCGCTGCGACGACGATGAGGGCGATGAGCAGAGCGCACAATCCCACGGCAATCGCGAAGGGCCTCAGACCGAGCCGCCGCCTGCTTGCGGGGGGCGCAGTGGCGTTACTCCCCAGCGCGCTTACCAGTGCGTCAGCCGTCGCAAACCGATCTGCCGGTTTCTTCGCCAGTCCCTTCGCCA
>JACRMK010000026.1 GCA_016235055.1 Chloroflexota bacterium
TCGGCGTTGGCTCGATACCAAGCGCTTCCAACTGACACGCTTTCTCCGGTTCATCCGGCGCGAACTGGAAGCGATCTATGGCGTCGTCAACGTCATTCACGCTACCGTCGCCCCGCGCTTATGAATTTTGGATCTACTGAGCCTATCAGTTTACCGCAGAATGGCGGGAAAGCGGGAGTGAAGTGGCGGGCTACATCATGGACATGTTTCAGAATGGGGCATCTGCGGCGTGAACTCACTTTCGCCACAACATGAATGCAGTCAGAACTGAAGCCAAATCGATGGTACGGTGGTGTGAGCGCTAACCGCTCTCTCACTATGTCCAACAAGTGCACTCGCCGTCAATTTGGCATGCTGCTCTTGGTGAACGAATTGCCGCATCGAAAGGTGGTCAATGGACATCTTTCCAAAGTTGTGCCAGAACAAACCTTTCTAAATGCCTGACATTCGTCGTCGCAACCACGACTTGGTCATCTTCGTTCGCGATAGGAGCGAGCCGCGCTTGTGCCGCCAAAATAACATCGGCATCTAGCACTCGATCATCGGCAGTTGGGAGCCCGCGCTGGCGTGCTTCGGCCCAAAGCTGAGCCGCCAGAAGCATAATAGGTGTTGTCAACCCCTGATAGGCGATCACGCGCTTTAGATCATCTAGCCGCTTGATGCCCGCGCTTTTTCGGGCGCGCATCAATTCGCGGCGCACTTCGTAGTCTGCAATTTCGGGGACTACTACGTGGATGCGCCTTGTCAACAATGCTTCCAGCCACCTGGCGCAAGCCTCATTATCCGACCCAGCACGCGGATTAGTAACCATACCCAATGGGCCTGCGTCAAGGAAAACGATTAGGCTCATGGAAAAAGTTTTCGATCAGAGAGACGATCCTGATCCAGAGACAGTTGCAGGAATTCCCAAGTATCACGCTGTTCGTTTTCATCACCCTCTTGCCACAACCGAAGGAGGCGGATAGCGGCGTCAAAATCAATGGATTCTGTTGTCATATCTCTTGAGATTTCACCACGCATTTTTCGGGCGCGGTTGATAGTTTCAGATGATATGACCCATTCATCTTCAGGCGAGATTCGCTGATGTAACTGACGACTGTACCGCTCGTCAAACAAGGCGGTTCCGCTATCGGCTACATCAAATGTCTGCGCCTCGGGCGTGGGACTAACGGAACTCAGCAGGTGGTACAGCCACGTATTCAAAGGGCTTGATGCCGAATTGTCGGCATAGATGGTTGCTACGCTCATTTGTCTCCAGTTAGCAATTGCTCTAGTTTCGGAGTCATTGAGGTAGCGAACACTTGCCAAATAGCATCGTGCAGTACATTGATTATTGGGGCAATAGTGTCTACTGTCGGACTCATCTCCTTCTCGATGATGGAATCTAAGTCAAGTATGATATCGGCACCCGATTGGTCTGATCTCGCTATCTCACCAACCGTGACTACTAGGCGTCTATTAGTCTCTGGTGAAGCTTCGACGCGTGCAAAGAAGCCAGACATTGACGACAAGATGGCCCCGGGCACATAGTCGTTTGCTTTCAGCCAGTCGCCTAATGTTTGACCCGGACCACTGCGCTCGATGCGATTAATGTATCTCAGACCTACCCGCGTGATCATCGCCGGTGATACGATGCGGCTCACCCGTTCCCATCCGTCTAGAACATCTCGACTCATTTGATCCCAACCGTCATAGCGTGGCAGAACATTGACCGTGAGAATAGTCGCTGACAACTGCAGCAAGAGGTTGCGGTTTGCATGCCGATAACGCATTCGCGGTTGCGGTTGAGATACTTCTTGCCCTACGCCTTTCGCGCCGACCTGGAAACGAAATCCAACTTGCATAAGAGGCTCTAACTCCGGAAAGTCTTGCTGGATTTGCTTGAATACCTCTCCGAATAGCGTCGGTTTCCATTCCACATTTTCTGGCAGGCGGAAGTGTATCTCGCACAATGCTTCCTGTATCGTGGGATTAGTGAATGTAGGATGCGGATTTGCTGTGTTCATAATGCCCCCTGCTATTCATTATACGACATGACACAACCAAAGAAGAGATACGGCATCCGCGTTCGCCGGCCTTGCATTTCTTGATCGAGCGTCAAGTCGCACTAGCTATTGCACGCTTGCTTCTCGTGCTAGGATGCGCCTCCCTTCACAAAGTATCGACGCGATTATACTAGTGCGCGGGCTTCGAGGCAATGTTGCTGTGCAAGCAGAGCGGTTGGCTTGAAACAAGCGTGGAGATATCCTGGATTCTCGCATGGCCTCCGCCAACTGCTCAACGGCCACCTCATCCATCTCCGTCTACAGCGGTAGCGAGAAGAAGCGCCTGGTCAGCTGCTCGGAGACGGGTACGCACCCAAGACCGGCTTCCTGCCTGTGCCTACGGCCTCAGCCGCGGCAGCATCGCGCCAGTCGTCCGGCGGTAGGCTTCGTATGCCGGGCCGAACACCTTGATCAGGTTGGCCTCCTCCTTCGGGATGACCACGAAGCGGAAGGCGACGACCCCGACCAATGCCAGGCCAAGCAGGAGCCCGCTATCTGCCAGTGCACTCAGCGCGAAGAGCGCCAGCAATGCGAAGGTGTAGAGCGGGTGGCGGATCCAGCGGTAGGGGCCAATGGTCACCAGTTGGTGCGTCTGTTTGGTGAGCACGGTCTCGGAGATGTTCTTGCCGATGCTGCGGAAGACCCACACGATCAGCGGGAGGCAGGCGAAGCCGGCGAAAGCCGCCGCCCAGCGCGCCCAGAGGGGCAGGGAAAGTCTCGCCCAGTCCAGCCAGCTCGGCGCAAACACGTACAGCAGTATGACAAACAGGAGCGGCACCGCCAGGCAGAGACGCAGGAGCAGTGCCAGCCCGCCTTCAGCGCGGCGGGGGATGGTGCCGCCCTCGGCGCGCGCCTTGCGGCGATAGTAGCCGGAGACAATTATCATCGCCGCGAAGATGAACGCGAACATCGCCCGAAAGAGCAGTTCCGTGTCCATTTGTTCTCTATATCCTCCGCCGCCTGTCCCTGGCAGCACGCGGCAATCTCAAGAACGAAACATGCAGAATAGCGGGGGTATTCGATTGGGTATTCTTCGCTATGTTCCGCGGCTGAGGGTTTGGTCTTGCACTGCTCGCATTTCACAATCACTTAAACGCTCGTATCGCCTCCGCGACCTGCCCGATGACCGCCTCATCCATCTCCGGGTAGAGCGGCAGGGAGAAGATGCGTCCGGCCAGTTGCTCGGAAACGGGGAACGCGCCCCAGTCCATGTCCGTGTATGCTTCCTGCTGGTGCGCCGGGATTGGATAGTGGATCAGCGTCTCGATGCCGCGCGCCTTGAGGTGCGCGCGCAGCGCGTCACGCTGCGGCGACTCAATCACATAGAGGTGATAGACCGCTTCGCGTCCGGCCGGGCGCGGCGGCTTCACGATCGTGTCGGGCAGGGCGCGGTCGTATGCGGCAGCCAGGGCGCGGCGGCGTGCGTTCCACGCGTCGAGGTGGCGCAGCTTGACGCGCAGGATCGCCGCCTGCATCTCGTCGAGCCGCGAGTTGAGCCCGCGCAGGACACTGTGGTCGCGCGTGCGCCAGCCGTACTGGCGCAACAACCGCAGCCGGTCGGCCAGCGCATCATCGTTCGTTGTGATCAGCCCGCCGTCGCCGTACGCGCCGAGGTTCTTCGTCGGGTAGAACGAGAAGCAGCCGAGGTCACCGATGCCGCCGACGCGCCGCCCGTTATAGGTCGCACCGTGCGCCTGCGCCGCGTCTTCGATGACGCGCAGGTTGTGCCGCCGCGCGATAGCACTGATCGGATCGAGGTCGGCGGGCGCCCCGTACAGGTGCACCGGCACAACCGCGCGCGTGCGCGCCGTGATCGCGGCCTCGAACGCCATCGGGTCGAGCGAGCGTGTAGCGTCCACGTCGGCCAGCACCGGCCGCGCACCGGTCTGCTCGATTGCGGCGATCGTCGCGATCGCCGTATTCGGCACCGTGATGACTTCGTCGCCGGGGCCGATGCCGCAGGCGAGCAGGGCGATATGGATCGCCTCGGTGCCTGACCCGACGCCAACGCCGTGCTTCGCGCCACAGTACGCGGCAAACTCGCGCTCGAACGCCTCGACCTGTGTGCCGAGGATATAGCGGCCGGATGCGAACACGTCGCGAATCGCCGCATCGATTTCGGGCTGGATCGCGGCGTACTGCGCTTTGAGGTCGAGAAAGGGGATCATTAGTAGTCAGATGTCAGTAGCCGGTAGTCAGAACAGAGTGAACAGTGAACGGTGAACAGTAGGGTCTGCTACTGCTCACTGTTCACATTCTCCCCAGTAATCGGCCTTGTGTTTCGTGTAGTATGCCACCATCCGCTCCAGGCCGGTGCGCAGCGGCGTCTTCGCGCGCCAACCGGTGGCGGCGCGGAACTTACTCGCGTCGGCGCGGTAGTCGCCAATGTCGATCGCCTTCTTCTCCGCCGGGAACGGCACGCTGCGGAGCTTCGCCTGCGGGCAGAGTTCGCACAGCAGTTGCGCAATCGCCTTGAGCGTGACCGGCTCGCCGCCGCCGAGGTTGTATACCTCGCCGCTGGTCTGCTCGCCCGCGGCTGCCAGCAGGAACGCATTCACGACATCGTCGACGTAGTCGAGGTCGCGCGTCTGCCCGCCGCCGCCGAACAGCTTGATCGTTTCGCCGTCCAGCGCCTGGCGCACGAACCACGCGATGAACCCCTGCCGATTGTGGCGCATCAGCATGCGCGGGCCGTACGTGTTCGTGAGCCGCAGGATAGTCGCGTGCAGGCCGTGGGCGCGCGCGTAGACGAGGTGCAGGTGCTCGGCGGCCAGTTTGTGCGCGCCGTTCACGTCGGTCGGGTGCGCCGGGTGCTTCTCGTCGACCGGCAGATACTGCGGCTTGCCGTACACTTGCCGCGTCCCGGCGTACACGATCTTCGCAGCCGGGTTGATCGCGCGTACCGTCTCCAGCAGGGCGATGTGCGCCGTGACGTTGGCGCGCTCGTCGTCCAGCGGCGCGCGCATCGAGTCGATATGACTGACGTTGCCGGCGAGGTTGAAGATGGCGTCGCGTCCGGCCACCATCCACGCCAGCTTCTCCATCTCGGCCAGGTCGAACGTCTCGGCGCGTACGCGGGGGCGGATACCGGCGAGATTTGCCCAGTTGCCACCGCACTCCGGGTGCAGGCTGTCCACCAGTGCGACGTCAGCGCCCAGCCCGACAAGCCGGTGCGCGAGGTTGCTGCCGATGAAGCCGAGCCCGCCGGTGATCAGGACGCGCTTGCCGCGCCATGCGGTGCGTGTGGTCATGGTTGGGGGCATGGTAGGGGCGAAGCAGTTTGCGCCGACAGCAACGGCAGAATGGCACGCCAATGCGCAAAATGCTTCGCCCCTACATCAAAACATCTTTCAACGCATCCACGACGGTCTGCATCTGCGCCTCGGTCATCTCGGAATACATCGGCAGCGAAAGCTCGGTGCGCGCCAGTTCCTCGGCCACCGGGAAATCGCCTTCTTTGTACCCGAGGTGCGCGTAGGCCGGTTGCATGTGCAGCGGGATCGGGTAGTGGATGCCGGTCTCGACCCCCTTCGCCTTCAACTGCTTCGCCACCTCATCGCGGCGGGCGAGCCGCACGGCGTAGATGTGATAGACCGCGCGCACATACTCCGGCTCGTACGGCGTGACGAGGTCCAGCCCGGCGAGCAGTTCATTGTAGCGGCGCACATGCGCGCGCCGCGCGTCGTTCCACGCTTCGAGGTGCGGCAGCTTGGCGCGCAGGATCGCCGCCTGCAGCGAGTCGAGCCGGTAGCCGAAGCCGATCTTGGCGTGCGTGTACTTCTCGGTGCGGCCGTGGTCGGCCATCATGCGCGCGCGGGCGGCGAACTCGTCGTCATTGGTCACGATCGCGCCGGCGTCGCCGTACGCGCCGAGGTTCTTGCCCGGGTAGAACGAGAAGATCGCCGCGTGGCCCAGGTTGCCGATGCGCGTGCCGCGGTACTCCGCGCCGTGCGCCTGCGCCGCGTCTTCCAGCACAAACAGGTTGTGCTTCTTCGCAATGGCGAGAATCTCGTCCATTTCCGCCGGCTGCCCGTACAGGTGCACCGGCATGATGACCTTGGTGCGCGGCGTGATCGCCGCTTCCAGCTTGCGCGGATCGAGGTTGTACGTGCGCGGGTCGATGTCGAGCAGGACCGGCTTCGCGCCCATATACACGATCGGCTCGGCGCTGGCGGTGAACGTCATCGTGGTCGTGATGACCTCGTCGCCGTGTTCCACGCCGGCCAGCATCAGCGCCAGGTGGATCGCCGCCGTGCCGGAGGCCATGCCGATGCTGTGCTTCGCCTTGCAGAACGCCGCGAACTCGCGCTCGAACGCGCGCACTTCCTCGCCCTGGATGAACTGCGTCTTGGCGATCACGCGCGCGATGGCGTCGTCGATCTCCGGCTTGATGGAGGCGTACTGCGCCTTGAGGTCAACCAGCGGGATGCTCATACGCGTCAATGTCCTTGATCCATTTCACGATGCGGGCCGGATTGCCGGCCACGACCGCGCCCGGCGGCACGTCATCCACCACGACCGCGCCCGCGCCGACCAGCGCATCCGCGCCGATCGTGATGCCGGGCAGCAGCGTGGCGTTCGCGCCGATCTTGGCGCGCGCCATGATGTGCGCGCCGCGCAGCTCCTCTTTGACGTTCGGCGAGCGCGGGTAGCGGGCGTTGGTCACGACCACATGCGGTCCCAGCCAGCACTCTTCTTCGAGGATGGAGTACTCCGGCACGAACACCCCGGAATGCAGGCGCACACCGCGCTTGATGACGACGTGGTGCTCGACAATCGTGTGCGAGCCGATGCTGACATCGTCGCCGATCTCATTCTCCTCGCGGATGAGCGCGCCGTGGCCGGTCTGGAAGCCGTCGCCGATCAGGTTGCCCGCGTAGATGACCGTGTGCGAGCGGATGTTCGCACGCGCGCCGATCAGCGTCGGCAGCTCGCCCTGCTCGCGCCCGCGCGGCGGCTCGCCGATCACGACATAGTCGCCGACGATAGCGCCAGCGCCGAGGATAACATTAGGGTACAGATGGTAGGTTGTCATTCAATGGGGAGGGAACGGGCGACGGCCAGCGTCACCCCTACAAGCGCACCGCCTCGCCGTTGCGTTCCAGCGAGTGCTGGGCCGCTTCGAGCACGCGCACGGTGCGCAGCCCGTTCGCGCCGTCGGTGCGCGGCGGCTTGCCGCTGCGGATGCAGTCGACGAAGTGCGCGCATTCGTTGGCCAGCGGCTCGGTCATGTCGATCTTCGGGATGTGGATGTCGCCGCTGTGCACCCGCACCTGGTACTCGCCGTAGTTCGGGTCGCCCTTGCGGTAGGCGCCTTTGTCGTAAATCTTGATCTTGCCCTCGTTGTCCACGTCGTCGTACACGATCATCTTGTCGCTGCCGACGACGGTCATGCGCCGCACCTTGCCGGGGTCCAGCCACGAGGCGTGCACGTGCGCCATGATGCCGCCCGGGAACGTCATGACCATGAAGATGACGTCCTCGACGCCGTTGTGCAGGTAAGACGCGCCGCGCGCGCTCACCTCCAGCGGCATCGTCTCCAGCAGGTGCAGCACGATCGACACGTCATGCGGCGCGATGCTCCACAGCGCGTTGATGTCGCTCTGCACGCGCCCGAGGTTGACGCGGTTGGCGTAAATGTAGTAGACCTGCCCGATCTGGCCGGCGGCGACCAGTTCCTTCATCTTCCAGACGGCCGGGTTGTACTCGAACGTGTGACCGACCATCAGCGTGCGCCCGCGCGCGGTCGCCAGCTCCGCCAGTTCGGCCGCCTCGGCGCTGCTCATGGCCAGCGGTTTCTCGACGAGCACGTGCTTGCCAGCCAGCAGCGCCTGCTTCGCCAGCGCGTAGTGGGTGCGGGCGGGCGTGGCGATGGCGACGCCGTCGATGGCCGGGTCGGCCAGCACGGCATCCACATTTGCGACCGCCTGGGCTTGCGCATAGAATACGGCCAGTTCGCGCGCACGGGCGATATCGGCGTCGCACAGCGCGGCCAGTCGCGCGGTTTTAAGCTGGTTGAAGTTGCGCGCGAGGTTCGGGCCCCAGTAGCCGCACCCGATGAGCGCGATGTTAGTCCGATCTGCCATAGCGTGAAAAGTGTAGCATATATTAACCCAATCTACCAACGGTCATGCGCGTAAGGCCGAAAGAATTATCCACGAAGAGACACGAAGGAACACAAAGAGGAAGCTCAAAAGAACTTCGTGTTTCTTTGTGTTCCTTCGTGGACAAGAGCCCTTATCCGCGAATAACGCGAATGAACGCGAACAAAACCTTCGCGGTCTATGAACTAGTTCAGCGCATTTTGTTTGCTTGGTGCTTCTTCGTGTTCCTTCGTGGATAATCCCGCTTACCGTGCCTGAAACTACCCGCACCGCCTCGCTTCGCTGGCTGCTCGCCCTCGTCTTCATTGCCCTGGCGGCGATGACGCTCGCCTACCAGAAGACTGAGCCATACCGCATCGCTATTGCCGTGCATAGCGACGACACGCTGCTCGAAGGCTTTCATGCGCCGGAAGGCAAGGGCGCCAACGTCTATCGCTGGACGGAGGGGCGTGCTGATGCGCGCTTCCCTAACCTCTTCCCCGGCCAGCCGGTGCGGTTGGTCCTGCGGCTGGCGGCGCCGCGCTCGTTCAGTTCCGCTCCGGTGCCGGTCATCGTGCGCGTCAATGACGAGCCGCTGGCGACGCTGGAGATCGGCCCGACGCCGTCCGAGTATGCGTTCGACCTGGATGCCGGCGTGACCGGTGCCGGCGGCAACCTGCACGTGACGCTCGCGACGACGCCGTACTCCGCGCCCAACGATGGCCGTGAGCTCGGCGTGATGGTCAGCCGCCTCGATGTGCTCCCGTTGGGCGCGCCGCCGTTCCCGCCCGCCGTGCCGATCGCGCTGACACTGGCGGCCGGCAGTGTGCTCGTCGCGGCCTGGCAGCGGCGGCTGGCGGTGCCGGAGCGTGTCGCCCGCATCGTCGATCTAAGCCTGATCGTCGCCGCCGTGTTCGCCTTCTTTGCGGCGCGGGTGGTCGCGGCCCCGCCGAGCGCACGCGTGCTGTTCACGCTGCTCGTCGCGTTTGCGGCCACCGAGGCCGCCGCACGACTGGGGCGCTTCGCGGGCGACTTGCGCGCGTATCGCCGCGCGTCCGCGCTTTTCCTCGTTGCCTTCGCGCTGCGCATGCTGATCGCCACCGCACCGGGCGACGAGTCCAACTTCATCGCCTTCAAGGCGATGCTCGATCAGGCGACCCGCTACGGCATCGATCAGATCTACGGGCTTGATCCCGTGTATGGCGCGTACCCGCCGTTCCATCACGTCCATCTCTGGATCGTTGGCCTGATCTACCGGGCTTTTGTCTCGCCCGACCTGTACGCGGGCAGCCTGACGCTCAACTACCTGATCAAGATGCCGACCATCGTGTACGACATGGCGATCACGGTGCTCGTCATGGCCTATGTGGCGCGGCAGCGCGATGCGCGCGTGGCGTGGTGGGCGGGCGCGGCGGTTGCGCTGAATCCGGCGATCATCTATATCTCGGCGTACAACGGCCAGTTTGGCGACCCAATCTACGCGTTCTATGTGACGCTGGCAGTTGTCGGCCTGCTGACCCGCAACCCGCTCGGCCTCGGTATCGGCACGGCGCTAGCCGTGCTGACCAAGCCGCAGTCATCGGCGTTCGCGCCGTTTCTGGCGCTGTGCATGCTCTGCCAGTTGGGGCGCGGCCGCGCCGCGCGGCGTCCGATCGTGCGCACGTTGGCCGCCGGCGCGGTCGTGTCGGCGCTCGTGCTCGCGCCGTTTGCGCTGGCCGGCACGCTGCCCGATTTGATGCACACGGTCTCGACCACGATCGGACACGGCCCGCGCATATCGGCCAACGCGTTCAACATCTGGTGGCTGGCCGGCTGGGGCGATGCGTGGAACGTCAACGACACGCTGCCGCTGATTGGGCCGCTATCGTATCGCGTCGTCAGCCTGGCGCTCTTCTTTGGCCTGGCGTATGGCTGGATCGCATGGCGCACCTGGCGAACGCGCTCGGCGGGCGGGCTGGCGCTGATTGCCGGCTTCGTAGGGCTGGCGTTCTTCGTGCTGCCCACGGAAATCCACGAGAACTACCTGTTCCCGACGTTCCCGCTGCTGGCCGTGCTGGCGGCGCACGACCGGCGCGCGTGGTGGCTGAGCGGGGTGTTGGCGGTCAGCGGGTTCCTCAACAACGCCATGATCGACCAGACGCTGATGGTACCGCTATACGCCGCCGTTCCAATCGCGCAGGCCGTATGGTTCCCGCTGAGCATCGCGCTGTCGCTCGTGCAGACAGGCGTGCTCATGCTGTGGGCATGGTGGCTGCGCAAAGCGTGAGGTCGTGCCGTCAGTCGCGGTGCGTCAGCACGAACACGAGCGCGGTGGCGAGCACCAACCACGGCAGCACGCCGCCCGTTATCAGCCGGTCAACCGCAAACCCCGCACCGATCAGGATGGCGACGGCTGTTGATGCCAGCCATGCCATGCGCGGCGATGAGCGTGTGCGCGCCGTCGCATAGAGCAGACCGGTCACAGCCAACCCCCAGAACGTGGGAAGTGCCGCGGGCAATGCTGGCGCAAAGTTTATCGGTTGGTCGAGCCGCATGTCGTAGATGGCGATACCCAGTGTGCGCAGGTCGCTCGGCGTGCTGAACGTATCGGCATCGATCGCCAACATTAGGTCGCCCAATGGGCAGAGAACGTCGGGCGGTATGTCGATCGCCACCGTCTGCACACCGCCCCCCACGGTGTACGTTTGAAGCAGCCGCCCGTTGGCTGACACGCGCACGGTGGGCAGCGGCGTCCCACCCGGGCGCGGGCTGTTCCATGTAACGTGCAGCATGCGTGCCTGGATGCCCGTGCTGGGGAACCAGGCCGTGGCTTCTTTATCGGTCCAGCGGTATGGCCGCCCGCTGCGCACGCCCTCAAGATCGTGGAACCCCGTCAGCATCACGCGCGCATGTGTCCACCCGGCGCTCCATGGTACTTGGGACGCGGACGCGAAGACGATCAGCGCCAACAGCAGGACGCTGGCCATGCCGAAACGATCAGTGCGGGATGGAATGGTGGACATGCACATGCCTTCGCGGGCCGGCCGATTGCATCCGGGACAGCCGTTGAGCGTATAATGGCGTGGCTCCCTCTCGCGGTGTGCTGTGGACCGCAGCGAGCGAGCCTCATATGAACTGCCTGCCGATTATCGCTCACTATTGTACGGCGCAAATGCGCCTGCCGGCAAACACCACCGGCGCGCAGGTGTATTTCAGTTCCGGGGCGAAGTTGGCAGAAACGCTTGGACAACAACACGTCATGCCCGTTGTCCGCTGGCTACCCGCCAGCGGACGCTTAACGGTCAGCGGCGGGAAGCCGCTGACCAGCGCGGGCATCCAGAGGTGTTGCCCCTGGACCCCCGCCTTCGCGGGAGTGACGTCTTGTAGTGCTCAGGTGCTGGTTCGCCCCCAATTTGAAATTTCCCGGCGCGCGCCCGGAACCTGTCATGTCGCGCGCTGATCTAACCTCAATGGCTGCCCGATTGCGCCTAGCGCTCGGGCTGGCGCTGCTCGCTGTCGTCGCGCTCTTCCCGGCGTATTACCGCCAGCCCGCCGTGTACGATCTGGCGACGCCGGGCGTTGCGTTCGACGGTCTGCACGCGCCGGAGCGCAGCAACGGCCGCGAGTTTCGCTGGACTGAAGCGCAGACACACATCCGCTTCGCCGGGATCGGGCGCGGGGTGTACCGGCTGACGCTGGCATTGAGCGGGCCGCGCCCGGCCGGCATTCCAACACCGGTTGTCCATGTCGCCGTCAATGGTGTGTCGCTTGGCGAGTTCCAGACCACACGCGCCGTGCAGGACATCGTGCTTGACCTGCCACCGGAAGCTATCGGCGCTGACGGCGATGTCGAGATCACGCTCGCGTCGGAAACGTTTGTGCCAGCCAGCGATTTGCGCACGCTCGGCGCGGCGCTGTATGGCGTGCAGCTGTCGCCGGCGGGCGGCATGCTGTGGCCGCCGGCATGGGTGTTGCTCTGGTGCGTGCTGGCCGCGTGGGGGGTGTATGGCGTGGCGCACGTCACCAGACTCGCCAACCCGCTCGCCGCATGGCTGGCGGGCGGCGCGGTTGTCGTCGCGTTCGCGCTGGCCGTGGCGCTTGTGCGTGTGTGGGTCGCCGTGTGGTCGCCGGTTGCGGCATGGGCGGCGCTCACGGTATATGCCGGATCGCGCATCCGGCAGCGCACCGGCTGGCGCGAGACGCTCGCTGCGTTGGCTGTCGGCCTGTCGCTGGTGAACTATGCCGCGACCTGTCTCGACCTCCTGCGCACCAGCCGCTTTACCGACGTGACGACGATGTTCGAGGCGGCGCAAAAGCTGGCGGCGGGACTCGATCCGTACGACTACACAATCGTGCGCGAGAACCCGCTCTACGCGCACTCGTACGTCTACCCGCCGGCGTTCGCACAGGCACTGGCGCTGTTCCTGCCGCTCGGCCTGCACGGCGCGATCGTGGCATGGGCCGCGCTGAACATGCTGCTGTACGTGGCGGTCGTGATCGGCTTGCTGCGCGCCTTCGGGTTGGCGTGGCGTTCGCCCGGCTTCTATGCCTTCCTGCTGGCCGCCTTCAACTACCGGCCGGTGATTGACACGCTCTCCGGTGGTCAGCTGGATGTGCTGATACTTGCGCTGCTGCTGGTTGCGCTGGTGTGGGCGCAGCGCGGCGGACTGGTGCGCGCCGGCGCGGCCGTTGCGGTGGCGGGCCTGACGAAGCTCCACCCGCTCGCACTCGGCCTGTTCTTCCTACTGCGTGCGCGCTGGCGCGGTCTGATCGGCATGGCGCTCGCCACGGTGGCGATCGTCGCGCTTTCGGCGCTGCTCGCGCCGCCGGGTCTCTATGTGCGCTACGTTACCGAGGTGTTGCCGGGGCGCGGCGGCGAGAACACCGGCAATCCGGAGAACCAATCGGTGGGCGGCTTCATTTACCGGTTGAACGGGGTGCTGTGGAACGACGCGCCGGCGCCCGGCCAGGCCGATGTGTTGAAGTGGCCGTCGTACGCCGTCAGCGGCGCGCTTGTTGCCGTCACGCTCGGCGTCATGGGCTTCAGCGCGCTCAAACGGCGCGGCGGCACGTCCCATCAGCGCGACGCCGCGCAGTTCGCGGCGACGATCGTGCTGATGCTGCTCGTCCTGCCGACCTCATGGATGCATTACGAAACGCAGGCTTTGCTGCCGTTGGCCGTTGTGTTATCCTACGCCCTTGCGACACGCTCGCGCGGCCTGCTGCTGCTGTGGGGCGCGGCGGTTGCGCTGACCGCGCCGGCCAACCAGGAGATCTTTCGCAGCGGCGATTTCGACGCCTGGCCGCTGGTGCTGGCGCAATCGTATAAGCTGTATGGCATGTTGCTGTTGTGGGGCGGGCTGATCTGGATGCAGGTGCGAAAGGACGCCGATGCCTAAGGTGATGGTGATGGTGCCAACCTACAACGAGCGCGACAATATCGAGGCGCTCATCACGCAGATCCTGGCGCAGCCGCTCGACGCGGAGATTGTCGTCGTGGACGACAACTCGCCGGACGGCACCGGCGCGCTGGTCGACGCATTCGCCGCCCGCGAGCCGCGCATTCATCCGCTGCATCGCCGCACTGAGCGCGGGCGCGCCAGCGCCGGCATCGCGGGCTTCAAGTTCGCGCTGGCCCGACCCGACGTGTCACTGGTCGTCGAGATGGACGCCGACTTTTCGCACGACCCGGCGCACCTGCCTGCACTGGTCGCGGCGGCAAGCGAGGCCGACGTGGCGATCGGCTCGCGCTACGTGCCGGGTGGGAAGCAGGTCAACTGCACGCCGCGCAATGTCCTCTTCAGTCGCGTCATCAACCTCGTCAACTGGTTCGTGCTCGGCGTGCACGTACACGACGCCAGCGGCGGGTACAAGTGCTACCGGCGCAAGGCGCTGGAGACGATCGACCTCGAGCACTACGTCGCGCGCGCCTACTCGGTCGGCGTCGAGACGCTGCTGAAGTGCCAGAAGCACGGCTTCACGTTCAAGGAAATCCCCATCACGTTCGTCAACCGGCGGCTCGGCCAGTCCAAGGCGAACCTGAAGGTGCTGGTCGAGTATCCCACCTCGGTCGTCAAGCTCTGGTGGCGCAATCTGCTGGGGCGGGTGCGCTGAGCGCGCCCGTGCGGACATGCTGCGCCGCCTGCCGTTCATCCTCTTCTGTGTTGCGCTGATCGCGTTCGCGGCGGCGTTTCAGTCGCCGCGGCGCGTCGAGTTGGCCGTCGGCGCGGAAGACGCCGCGCCGTTCCTCGCCAACTTCTACGACGCCGAGCGCGGCTACCGCTGGACGCAGGCGCACTCCACGATCTGGTTGAGCGGGCTGGGCGGCGGCAACCAAGCGTGGCACGGTGCAATTCGCCTGAGCGGGTCGCGCCCGGGCGCCAGTGCAGGCCCGTCGCTCACAATCTCGCTCAACGGCGCGCCGGCCGTGTCGGCCATCGCAGCGAACGCCGAGCGCGAATACGCCTTCGACATCGCGCCGGGACAATTGGGCGTGAACGGCGATGCGCGCATCGATATCGAGTCGCAGACGTTCACGCCTACCAATGACCCGCGTGAACTCGGCGTGCGCGTCTTCGATCTCTGGCTGGAGCCCCAGGGCGGCTTCGCGCTGCCGTCGCTCAAGCTGCTGTTGATGGCATTGTCGCTGGCCGGTGCGTTCACGATCGCCAGTGCGGCCGCCACGCCGTCATTGCCCTATGCCGCGCGGCGAAACCGCGCCGACGCGCCTCCGGCGCGTGGCATAGGGAGGCGCGGAGGCGGTTTTGGCCGACGAAGCAATCTGATTCTCCAGGGTGATGAGATTGCTTCGTCGCAAACGGCGCTCCTCGCAATGACAGAACGTGTGCTTCAGCTTTCGGGGCCCTTCCTATGGTTCGCCACATTGGTATGGGCCGTCGTTGCCGTCGCTGTGCTGGCCGACCGGGCAGCGGCAGGGTGGTGGCTGTCGCTGGCGTGGCTCGCGGCGCTCGCGTTGGGCCTGGCCGCCGGGCTCGTGGGGTGGATCGCGCCGCGTGCGGCGCTGGGCTCGCACCGCTGGCGATTTGCGCTGCTCCTGTTCGCTGCCGCCGCGCTGGTGCGGCTTGTGCTCGGCCTCGGACGCGGCTACGAGGGCGATGTCGAAATTTACCTGTCGCTGGCCTGGAAGACCGTTACCTACGGCATTCATTCAGCGTACATTACTCTTGGCGAGGTGCCTCCGCCGAACACGCCGCCGTTCTTGCTGTATCCGTTTGCCGTCGTCGGCTGGCTGTACCGCGAACTGTTCTCACCGCTCTTCCCCCCGACCTGGCTCAACGATCCGGCGCTGCTGCGCTTTCTCATGCGCTGGCCCACGCTGCTGGCCGACCTGGTCGCCGGCGCGCTTATCCTGCGCGCGACATTTCGCGCGGATGACCGTCGCTGGTGGCTGCCGGTTACGCTGTATTTGTTCAACCCCGCGCTGATCTTCGACTCGGCGTACTGGGGGCAGACGGCGGCGATCCACGCGCTCTGGATGCTGCTCGCAGTCATGGCCTCGGCGCGCCGCTGGCCGGGCTGGGCCGGCGCGGCGCTGTCGCTGGCGCTGACGACCAAGCCGCAGGCACTGGCGATTGCGCCGCTGCCTGCACTCAATGCCTGGCGCGATCGCGGTCTGCTGCGTTTCGCGGCGGCCGGCCTGCTGGCCTGGCTTGTGGTCGTCGCGCCGTTCCTCGCGGCCGGCATGCTCGGCGGCGTGATTGCGCAGTACACACAGACGGCGCAGTATCACCCGTACCTGTCGGTCAACGCGCACAATCTCTGGTGGCTGCTCACGGCCGGGCAGGGCTGGCAGCCGGACACCAACGGGCTTGCAGGCGTACCGTTCCGCATCTGGGGCTTTGCGTTGTTCGGGCTGGCGACCCTGCTGTCGGTTGCGGTGACGTGGCGCAACCGCGCGTCACTGGACTTGGCGGCCGCCTACCAGTCGCTGGCGTTCTTTATGCTGCTGTCGCAGATTCACGAAAACCATGCGTTGCCGCTGTTTGCGCCGCTGGCGCTGGCGTGCGCGGGCGGGCGCGCATCGTGGCGGCTGTACGGGGCGCTGGCGCTCACGGCGCTGGCCAACATGGCGCTCCACGACCCGGCGCTGGTGCAGGCGTTCGGCTTTCCCGGCGAGGAGATCTACGGCGGCCCGGGGCTGGCCGCGCCCCGGCTGATCAATGCGGCTGTGCAAACCGCGCTGTTTGGCTGGATGACAATCGACATGCTGAGTGCGTTGAGGGGTGCGCGCAAGCCTGCGTGAAACACACCATAGGCGACCTGGAAAACAGGGCGCATCCTGCAAAGTAGGATGCGCCCTGTTCGTGCAGTGCCGCGCTGTCGGTCGCGCTTCGATGGGGCGCCGGTCGGCACGGCGCGGATCTGGAGCCGAGTCGTGCTAGGCGGGACTCAGGAAGTGCAGCGCCATCAGCGTGCCCTGGTACATGATCGGCACGAAGATGGCTTTGATCTGGAAGGTGGCGCCATCTTTCTTCTTCATGGTCACGCGGATGTCGGCGCCGACTTTCTTGTTGACAACGTTCTGATAGTTTTCGACGACGCGCTGCCGGCTTTCGGGGGCAACCAGCGTATCGAGGAACGAACTGTTGGCCGTGGCGTCGTGAAGCTCCTGCGCCGACGCATACCCCAACATGGCGGCGAGGCGGTCGTTGCCAATCCAATGCGGGTCGTCCATGTAGACGTACACTCCCTGCGCAGACTGCGTGAAGATCTCGGCGTACTCCTGCCGGAGTTGGTTCAGGAGCACCTGGTGCGGGTGAGCGTGTTCTGCCATGCTATCCTCCCTGTGCAAATTGACCTGCGATGGTGGTCGTTACCCGCGCATGGCGCGACGCATGGCGGGGTGGCTCCAGAGCAGAAGCTATCGTACCGCCGATAGCAAACGCGGCCAACTGGCCGCCGCCAATAAAAACACCCTCGGTCGGGTGGCCGAGGGCCGTGTTGCAAAGTCGAGTTGAAGGTTACGAGTGTGCAGGCGCCGTGGCGGCAGCCGGCGCATCGCGCCGCGCGGACACGACGAATCCGGTGAACATAATCACGGCGGCGACAAACTCGCCGATGAAGAGGAAGTCGCCCAGCCCCAGGCGTGCAAGGGTGCTGGCCGATGCAATGGCCATGGCGCCCGCCGCAATCAGCAGGTTGCCGACCATGCGGTTGCCCATCTGCCGCTGCCGCCAGAACTGCCAGACGGAGTACAGCGCGCCGCCGATCAGCGCGATGGAGCCGTAGATGTTAAAGATCGGCGTCGTCAGGCGCAGCGGCGCGCCGAGCGGCACCAGCCCCGGCACGACCGTGATCTGCTTGCCCTGGTAGGTGATCTGGGTGGTCGTCGCGCCGGCCGGCGCCTTGTCGTTCGGGCCAATCTCGCGCGTCGAATACTGGTCGCTGACCGGCCGCGCCGGGTTGAAATGCGCCGGATCGAGCGGCGTCGTGACTAGGATGCCGAGCGCGACCAGGCTGCCAAGCACCAGCAGGACGAGCGTGCGCAGGCCCCACACCCGGCCCAGCATCAGGAACACCGTGCCCTGGCCGATCCAGGCCGCCGAAAGCACCGCACCGCACAGGTACCACAGTCGAAACGCCAGATCGTTGTATGCCAGCCCCAGCAACGCTTCCGAGAACGAGGCGATTGCAAACATGGCCAGGCCGATGCCCCACATCAGATTGTGCATGGCTTGGCGCTGTGCCCACTTCGACAGCACCCACACGGCGAAGACGCCCATGAGGGCCGACGTGATGAACGGCAGAATCTGGTTAATGGTCATGCAAGCAGCCTCGTCAGTCTATGCGTTGGAACCCGGCACTGCGGCGCTCTGAAATGCCGCGACCATCGATATCAGTACTTCATTGGCAAAGCCGTTGATGACGCGATACGTGGTGACGGTGGCGTCGGGAGCGCCGCCCGCGGCGATCTCGCGCATCTGCACTACGCTTTCCAGCATGAAATCACGAAAGAACAGGAATGCGCGCATGGCGTCGCTGAGCGAGAGCCCCTGGCGCGACGCCGCCTGCCCGTACTCGCCGCCCAGCTTCTGCGCATCGCGCAGAATATGCGCGCGCGGCGCCTGGCTGTCGTCCGCCGAGCCGGCAGCGTTCAAGTGCTGCATCATCAGACCGAGCAGCCGCCGGCCCATCTCGCGCTGCTGCTCGCGCGCCGCTTCATCGAACTGGCGGTACCACGTCTGGTCGCTGGCGTGCCCGTCCGTCACTTCGATGCGCGTGCGGCCCAGCGTGGAATGCATGATCATCTGCGCGCTGCTGCTGGACTCGGTATTCTTGCGCGCCGCAAACGCCTGCACGTCCTGAATCGAAAAGCGCCGGTGGCCGCCGGCCGTGCGTGCCGCGCGAATCTTGCCTTGATCCGCCCACAGGCGCAAGGTCGCCGGGTGAACGCCCAGCATCCGACTAGCACGCTGCAGGCTTAACCATTCAGGCTCCTTGGATTTTGATGAGTGTGGCATATTTTTCTGGCAGGCCAGCCCTTTTTGATAAGCGCCAACATTAGCAGACATTATAGGAACGATGCGCTGTTTTCGCAAAGATGGCTTGTGAATCGGGGGCGGTTTGTACTAATCAGCCGATCTGCGCCGGTGATCATCACAGGGCAGTTATTGCTGGCAACTCCAAACCCGTCTCGCTGCTTCAGACGGTGCGGAAAGTGCTCAACGCTTCACAGGCGTGATAGCCCATGGCGCACAATGCGCTGTTCGCGATGCAACGGCCAAGCGCGTGCGGCAAGCCGGTTGGGGTGTGTCGCCCCAGCAATTCTCATTTTGGAGTCGGCTGCCACTATGCCCCCTCATCCCCTGCCCCTTCTCCCCCGCGCGCGCGGGGGAGAAGGGGAAAAGCTAACGGGGAGGTGCGCGGCGGCTGCGCCGCCGCGCACCTCCCCTATGAATCTCGCGGCCCAACTTCGTTGGGAGGGGGTCGGGGGGAGGGCAGCGCCACTTCTTCGGCGGGCCAGCGCATCGCAAGCGGCATTGAAAAGTACCCGTCCAAAGCCAAATTGAGAATTGCTGGTGTCGCCCGCCGGCGCTTTCGTCCTGGCGGCGTCTCTTGTTATAATCGCGCTGACGCCAATACTCTGCGAGGTACGCCATGCTCACGCCCAAACAACTGAGCGCCGCGCGCAAGCGCACGGCCGCCGCCCTCAAACAGGCCGGCATTGTTTTGACGCGCGACGAAGCCGCACATATCGAGGCGACCGATGTGGGCCTCGGCCGCTTCGATGAGATCGGGCTATCGCTCGTCGTCTACATCAATACCGAGCGCTGCTGTTCAAAAGAACTGGTGCTACTCCCGCGCCAGAACTTCCCGGAGCACCGCCATCCGCCGCTGCCGCAGTTCAACGACCCTGGCAAGGAAGAGACGTTCCGCTGCCGCTGGGGCACTGCCTACCTGTACGTCGCAGGCACGCCGGCCGCCCGGCCCAAAGCGAAGCCGCCGAAGAATCGCGCACCACATTACACAGTCTGGCACGAAGTCGTGCTGCGTCCGGGTGAGCAGTACACGATCCCGCCCAATACACTGCACTGGTTCCAGGCCGGTCCCCAGGGAGCGATCGTCTCCGAGTTCTCGACGCGCAGCCGTGACGAGTTTGATATCTTCACCGATCCGGATATCCGGCGCGTGGGTTGAGCGATGACCATGCTGCTCGGCATCGATGTCGGCACGACCGGCGCTAAAGCGCTGTTGATTGATGCGCATGGCGTTGTGGTCGCATCGGCCACCGAGAGCTACGCGTTCGACACGCCTGAGCCGCTCTGGGCCGAGCAGTCGCCTGCCGGTTGGTGGCGCGCGACAATCGCCGCGATTCGCCGCGTGCTCGACGGGCGCGATACATCGGCGGTCGCCGGTGTCGGGCTGACGGGACAGATGCACGGCCTGGTGCTGCTCGATGCGCGCGGCGACGCGCTGCGCCCGTGCATCATGTGGAACGACCAGCGCAGCGGGCCGCAGTGCGAAGCGATCACGCGGCAGATCGGCGCGCAACGCCTGCTCGACCTGATCGCCAACCCGGTGCTGCCCGGCTTCACCGCCCCGAAGATCGTCTGGGTGCGCGAGCACGAACCGGACGTCTATGCGCGCATTGCGCACGTGTTGCTACCCAAAGACTATGTGCGCTACCGGCTGACGGGTGCGCTGGCGACCGATGTGGCCGACGCGTCGGGCACGGCGCTGTTCGACGTCCGCCGGCGCGACTGGTCGGCGGAGATGCTGGCCGCGCTCGACATCCCGCGCGGCTGGCTGCCCGACGCGTTCGAATCGCCGGCGGTCTGCGCGCGCATCAGCGCCGCGGCGGCCGCTGAAAGCGGTTTGATGGCTGGCACGCCGGTCGTCGGCGGCGCGGGTGATCAGGCCGCGCAGGCGATCGGCAGCGGCATCGTGCGCGCGGGCGTCGTGTCTGTCACGCTCGGCACATCGGGCGTCGTGTTCGCCGCGACGGAGCAGTTCGCCGTCGCGCCGGAGGGCCGCCTGCATGCGTTCTGCCATGCCGTGCCGGGTCGCTGGCACCTGATGGGTGTGATGCTGTCTGCGGCCGGCTCGTTCCGCTGGTTCCGAGACACGCTGGGCGCGGGCGAGCGCGCGCAGGCCGCCGCGACCGGCGCCGACGCATACGACCTGCTGACCGCGCTTGCCGCGCAGGCGCCCGCCGGTAGTGAAGGATTGTTCTTCCTGCCGTATCTGTCGGGGGAGCGCACGCCGTATGCCGACCCGGATGCGCGCGGCGCGTATATCGGGCTGACGCTGCGCCACGGCAAGGCGCACCTGATCCGCGCGCTGCTGGAAGGCGTCACCTTCGGCCTGCGCGATGCGCTGGAACTGCTGCTGGCCTCCGGTCTGCCGGTGCGCGAGGTGCGCGCGTCGGGCGGCGGCGCGCGCAGCACGCTCTGGCGGCAACTGCTGGCCGACGTGTTCGACGCGCCGATCACGACCGTCAACACCACCGAGGGCGCGGCCTACGGCGCGGCGCTGCTGGCCGGCGTGGGCGCGGGCGTCTACGCCGATGTCGATGCGGCCTGCGCGGCGACCGTGCGCACGACCGCAACGGTCGAGCCGGGGCCGGCTGTGCCCGTCTACGCCGCCGCCTATCCCGTATACCGCTCACTGTACCCCGCGCTGGCCGGGACGTTCAAGACGATTGGCCGGCTCGCCTGAGTAGTTTGCCCCGGCCCGCCGTCATCGGACACGAGCGATAATCATGCACGCACTGAACTACCTGACCACGCGCGCACGCGCGTGGTGGTGGCTCGTCGATCACTGGTATTACCCCGGCGGGCGCGGGCGCGATCTGCGGCTTGACTACCTGCGCGGTTTCGCCGTCTTCGCGATGATCGTCGATCACCTCGGCAGCGCCTCGTGGTTTCACCCGCTGACCGGCGGCAACTCGTTCTTCGTCTCCGCCGCCGAAGGCTTCGTCTTCATCAGCGGCCTGCTGGTCGGCATCGTGTATGGCGACCTGATGCGCAAGCAGGGCTGGCGGGCGGCGGCGCGCAAGGCGCTGGCGCGCGCCTGGACGCTCTACACGCTGACCGTGCCGCTGACGATCCTGTTCGTCGCCGGCATCTTCTGGCTGAACCTGCCATTTGCGTCGTGGTACACGATCGGCGAAGACCCGTGGCGGCTGATCATCTCCATCATCACGCTGCAGCGCACCTTTGTCTTCGCCGATATCCCGCTGCTCTACACGCAACTGTTGGTAATCGCGCCGCTCGGACTGGCATTCCTGCAGTGCAAGTCAACCGCGCCGCTGCTCGGACTGTCGCTCGGCATCTGGGGCGCGTACCAGGTGGCGCCGGAGGTGATGGACCGCTTCCCGTGGCAGATCGAGGGGAACTGGATCTTCCACATCGCCGCGTGGCAGCTTCTGTTCATCGGCGCGCTGGCGCTCGGCTATCACCGCGAGGAAGCGAGCGCGTGGTTCAACGACCGGCCGCGCTGGCCGATGTACCTGGCGCTGTGGGCGGCGTTCGGCCTGCTGCTCTATATCTTCCCGCAGGTGAATCCGGACGACCCGCTGGCCGTGGCTCTGTTTGACAAGGGGCGTCTCGGGGTCGGCCGGCTGGTATCGGCGGCGATCATTTTCCCGCTCATGTATCTGACCCTGACGCTCTTCTGGAAACCGTTGCACAAAATGGCTGGCTGGCTGCTGAACCCGCTCGGTGAAAACTCGCTGTACAGCTATACCCTGCATATCTTCTGGCTGATCGTGTTCTATACGGTGCTTCCCTGGCTGACCGGCGACCCCGGCGGCAATGTTGCGCTCAACTCGGTGCTGCAGATCGTCGCGGTGTTGCTGACCCGGCTCGCCATCCAGAATCGCGTGCTGTTCAAGATCATCCCGCGCTGACACACGGTTTGCAGACCTCGCGGGTTTAGCAAACCCGCGAGGTCTTTGCGCGCATTCCGCGAGCCGGGCCGCCCCAACTGTGCTATAATCGCGGCATACGCGCAGCGGGCGCGTTTACACCCCTGCTGAAACGGATGTCTATGGCCGCACATCGCGTCGCCTTGTTCGTTACCTGCCTTGTGGACTTGTTCTACCCCGAAGTCGGCGAGGCCACCGTCAACGTCCTGCGCGCGCACGGCGTCGAGGTGCGCTTCCCGCAAGACCAGATCTGCTGCGGGCAACCGGTCTTCAACTCCGGCTTCCGCGCCGATGCCGCGGCGGTGGCGCGTCACACGATTCGCACCTTCAAGGACGCCGAGGCGGTCGTGCTGCCATCCGGCTCGTGCACCGACATGATCCGCGAGCAGTACCCGCACCTGTTCGACGACCCGCAGGAAGCCGCCGAGGCGCGCGCCTTTGCCGCCAAATGCTACGAGCTGACGGAATACCTCGCCAACGTGCTCAATGTGACCGTGTATGACTCGACGTTCAGCGGCAAGCTGACCTATCACGACTCCTGCCACATGTGCCGCGGACTGGGGCTGAAGCGGGAGCCGCGCCAGGCGCTGGCCGGCGTCAAGGGCGCCGAACTGATCGAGATGCCATGGTCCGACGAGTGCTGCGGCTTCGGCGGCTCGTTCAGCGTGCGCCTGCCGGAACTCTCCGAGGCGATCATGGCCAAGAAGATCGAGACGGCGCAGCAGTCCGGCGCGCAAATCGTCGTGACGGCCGACCCGGGCTGTATGATGCACATGGCCGGCGGTATCGCGCGGCGCGGCGAGGCGATGCGCGTCATGCACATCGCGCAGGTACTGGCCGGGGACGCGCAGGGATAACGCCATGACGACCTTCGAGCATCGCGCGCACATCGCGCTCAACGATATCGTCTTGCAGAAGAACCTCAAGCGCGGCATGAACTACTTCGCCAACGCGCGCGTGACGGCGCTGGCGGCGGCCGGCGACCCGCTGGCGCTGCGGCAGCGCGGCAAGGCGATCCGCGACGAGACGGTCACGCATATCGGCGCGCACCTGACTCAGTTGGCCGCGAACGTCGAGCGCAACGGCGGTGTGGTGCACTGGGCAGGCGACGCGGCCGAGGCGCGCGCGATCATCCTCGACATCGCGAAGCGCGAGGGCGTGCGCCGGATCGTCAAATCCAAGAGCATGGCGACCGAAGAGATCGAGCTGAATCACGCGCTCGAGGCGTCCGCCATCGAGACCGTCGAGACCGACCTCGGCGAGTATATCGCCCAGCAGGCGCACGAGCCGCCATCGCACATCATCGCGCCGATCGTGCACAAGAACAAGGAACAGATCGCCGAGGTCATCACGAAAGTGGCCGGGCGGCCGATCGAGGCCGACGCCATCGCGATCAACAACTTCGCGCGCGCCGAACTGCGCGAGAAGTTCCTGAGCGCGGAGATGGGCATCACGGGCGCGAACTTCGCGGTGGCCGAGACCGGCTCGATCGTGCTGGTCACCAACGAGGGCAACGGGCGCATGTGCAGCTCCGCGCCGCGCGTCCACGTCGCCGTGATGGGCGCCGACAAGGTGCTCCCGACGCACGACGACCTCGCCGTGCTGCTGAGCCTGTTGACGCGCAGCGCGACCGGCCAGGCGATCTCAGTCTATGTGTCGATGCTCTCCGGTCCGCGCCGCGCGGACGATGTGGACGGCCCGGAGCAGTTTCATTTGGTCATCATGGACAACGGCCGCTCGACGTTCTACGGCGGCGAGTTCCAGGAGATGCTGAACTGCATCCGTTGCGGGGCGTGCCTGAACGTCTGCCCGGTCTACAAGGCGACCAGCGGCCACGCGTACGGCGCGTGCTACTCCGGCCCGATGGGCGCGGTGCTGATGCCGGGGCTGGGTGGTCTGAGCGATTTCGGCGATCTGGCGCACGCCTCGTCGCTGTGCGGAGCGTGCCGCGACGCCTGCCCGGTCATGATCGACATCCCGCGCATGCTGGTGGCATGGCGGCAGCGCGTGCCGCACAGCCGCATAGAAGCGCTGCTGTTCCGGCTGACGCGCATCGGCATGACCACTCCGCTGCTGTACAGGCTCGGCGTGTTCTTCGGGCGCATCGGCCTGAAGCTGTTCGTGCGCGATGGCCGCATCCAGGGCGGGCCGCCGCTCATCAACCGCTGGACGCACGGGCGCGACTTCCCGCCGATCGCGACGCGCACTTTCCGCGAGCGCTGGAAGGAGTGAGCCGCCGGTGAAACAGAGCGATTTTCTCGCGCGCTTCAAATCCGCCCCAACGGTCTCGCCCCGCTTCGAGCGCGCCGACGCCGCGCGCTGGGTTGCTGAGTTCCACGCCGGGTTGCCTGCGCAGCAAGCCGCGCTGGTCGCGCAGTTCCGCGCTGCACTGGAAGGGGCCGGCGGCGTATTCCGGCCCGCCCGCGACGCTGCCGAGGCGGCCGCCATCGCGCTGGAGATTGCGCAGGCGCACAGTGCCCGGACGGCTGTCGCCTGGAGCCATCCGGCGCTGGATGCCGCCTGCGCTGCGCTGGCCGGCGCGGGTATCGGCGTTACGCGCTCGGAGCAGAGCGCCGGGCTTGACCGCGCGCAGATCCGCGCGGCGACCGTGGCCGCCGATATCGGCCTGACGGCATGCGAGGTTGCCATCGCGCAGACCGGCACGCTGCTGCTGGTGCACCACGAGCGGCACGGCCGCCTGACCGGCCTCGCCCCGATCACGCACATCGCGATCATCGACGCCGGGCAACTGGTCCCGGAACTGGCCGACGCGCTGAAGCTGCTGCGGCTGGCGCGGCTCGATGGCGACGGCCGCCTGCCGAGCAACATTTCGTTGCATACCGGCCCGTCGAAGACCGCCGACGTCGAGCAAACGCTGACCAAGGGCGTGCACGGGCCGAAGGAAGTGCACGTCATATGTGTGGGCGGATAGAATAGGTATCCGCGAATAACGCGAATAGCGCTGTTTCAACTCGACCGTGTCTAAAGGTGTCATGTTGAGCGCGAAGGCAAGACCATTGACTTGTGAGTGCGCCACGCGCGCGAAACATCTGAAGTGTTGCATTATAGATGCCTCGCGCGCGGAGCGTGCGCTGGGCCGCAGGTCCGACCGTCGCGCTCGGCATGACAAGAATCGGGCATGAACGGATTGAATTAGTATAAGGACTTCGAGGCGCAAGCCAGCCGTATTTATTCGTGCAGATTCGCGTTATTCGCGGATAATGAATTTGAATACGGGCGTGCTGCGCCTTAATTTCTGGAGGACTTACCCATGTACAACGATCCGATGTATCACGTGACCAGGAAGGACGTGGATCAACTCGTCTGGCTGGCCAATTTCGGCGACGCCACCGAGCGGCCGCGCTGCCAGTGGCTGGTCTGGGAACTGGCGCAGTACGAAGGTGTGCGGCCGTGGTCGATCCACGACCTGTATATGGCGCGCGGGGCCGGGCGCGCGCCCGCCAGCTTCACCGTGCCCGCCATGAACATTCGCGTGATGACCTATGACGTGGCGCGCGCCGTGTTCCGCGCCGCGCTCAAGCTGAATGTCGGCGCGATGCTCTTCGAGATCGCCCGCAGCGAAATCGGCTATACGAGCCAACGTCCGGCGGAGTACGTCAGCTCGGTCCTCGGCGCGGCGATCAAGGAAGGCTACAAAGGCCCGGTATTCATCCAGGGCGACCACTTCCAGATCAACGGCAAGAAGTTCGCGGCGGGCGGCGCCGAGCGCGAGAAGGAACTGCAGGCCCTGCGCGATCTGACGACCGAGGCGGTCGCGGCCGGCTTCTACAACATCGACATCGATAGCTCGACGCTGGTCGACCTGAAGCAGCCCACCGTCGCGGAGCAGCAGCGGTTGAACTACGAGACGTGCGCCGAGTTCGCGCGCACCATCCGCAGCATCGAGCCGTCCCAACTGCACGTTTCCATCGGCGGCGAGATCGGCGAGGTCGGCAAGCAGAACTCGACCGAAGAGGAACTGCGCGCGTTCACCGACGGCTACAAAGCCGCGACGGCAGGCTTGGCTGGCATGAGCAAGATCTCGATCCAGACTGGCACGTCGCACGGCGGCGTCGTCCTGCCGGACGGCACGCTGGCGCAGGTCGCGATCGACTTCGCCACGCTGCGCAAGCTGAGCCAGGTCGCGCGCGAGGCGTACGGCATGGCCGGCGCGGTGCAGCACGGCGCGTCCACGCTGCCCGCCGAGGCGTTCGGCAACTTCCCGGCCGAGGGCGCCTGCGAGGTGCACCTGGCGACCGAGTTCCAGAACATGATGTTCGACTCGCCGGTCTTCCCGGCCGATCTGAAGCGGGAGATGTACGCGTGGCTCGACGCCAATGCGGCCGACCAGCGCGGCGCGAAGGATACCGCCGAGCAGTTCTACTACAAGGCGCGCAAGAACTCGATCGGCGCGTTCAAGCAGCGGCTGTGGGCGCTGCCGCCGAACGTGAAGGAGTCGATCTGCGGGGCGCTCCAGCAGAAGTTCGAGTTCCTGTTCCAGAAGCTGAACGTCGGCAACAGCTACGATATGGTGCAGCAACTGGTGAAGACGGTCGAGATGCACCGCGCCGAGCCGCAGACCGCCGCGGCCGCCACGGCCAAGGACGACGTCAAGGGCCTGGCCGACTGAGACAGCGCAACCTTCAGCGACGAATACGCCCCGACCCGCACGACCGGGCCGGGGCTTTTCCTTGCCCGGCCGCGCAGAGGTGAGCGGCTATTTCTTTTGTCGCGTCCGCCGGTTCTTCTCTCATCATCCTCTAATCATCCGGCAGCGCCATGCACTCGTATAGTCAATTGAAAGCGCGCGCAGGACCGACTTTCGCATGAGTTGCGTGCCATCCGCAGAACGCACAACGGCTCAATGCGTCCATAGCGCTGAATGTGTCGCGATCCCCAGGATCGCCCAAATGTCTATCTGCGTCTCAATCAGGGGGAGGAATCAGAATATGCAACACAAGCGTATCCATCGTTTCGTCATGGCCATACTCGGTGTGGTCGTTGTGATGTCTTTGGCGGCCTGTGGCGCCGCTGCAACACCGGCCCCGACCACCGCGCCGGCCACAGCGCCGACCGCCGTGCCGGTTGTACCGACCGCTGTGCCACCGACTGCCGTGCCGCCAACGGTTGCAGCGGTTGTGCCGACCGCCGCGGCTACCGCGGCGCCTACCACGCCGCCGCCGGCGCCGAAGGCGGTCACGCTGCAACTCATGCAGAACGCGCAGCTCGGCAAGTTCCTGGCCGATGGCGACGGCCACACGCTGTATATGTACACTAAGGATACGCTCAACGTCAGCAACTGCTATGACAAGTGCGCGCAGGCGTGGCCGGTCGTCGTGCCGCTTGGCAAGCCGACCGTTAAAGAGGGCGTCAACGAGGCGCTGGTTGGCGCCACGCAGCGTAAAGACGGGACGATGCAGTTGACGTATAACGGCTGGCCGATCTACTACTACGCGCAGGATTCGACCGCCGAGCCGACCAAGGGGCAGGCCGTTGGCAAGGTCTGGTGGGTAGTGTCGGGTGAAGGCAACATCATCAAGCCGTCCGGGCTTCAGGTGATCAAGAACGACAAACTGGGCCAGTTCCTGGCGGATGAAGCGGGCCGCACACTGTACATGTACACGAAGGACACCAAGGACACCAGCGTTTGCACCGACAAGTGCGAACAGGCCTGGCCGCCGCTGCTGGTGCTCGGCCAGCCGGCAGTCCAGGCCGGCGTCACGGCGTCGCTGATCGGCACAACCCCGCGCAAAGACGGGACCATGCAGATGACGTACAAGGGCATGCCGCTGTACTACTATGCCAAGGACATTAACCCGGGTGACACCACCGGCCAGGCCGTTGGCACGGTCTGGTACGTCGTCGCGCCGGACGGCAGCGTAATGAAGTAACGCTCCAACGAGCCGTCACTGCCGCAAGCGGCAGTGACACAGCCCCGACCGGTACTGACCCGGTCGGGGCTTTTGGTTTGTGGATCGCGCAACCACCGGTCGCGGCCACACGATAGCCGGTTAGAGCGGTTTGCAGAAACATGGAGCATACCCGTTCACGTGCCCAAGCCACGTAGGGTCTGATCTGTGAACGCCCGCGCAGGACAGGTCAGAGACCTGTCCCTACGCCATCAGGTGTAGCCATACACGGCCGTGCCCAATCATTCTGCAATCTGCCCTAGCTGATCGCGCGCGCGATCCCGAACGCTGCCGCGGCGGCCAGCCCGCCGACGATCACGGTCTGGATGGCGCTGCGGATCGGCTGCACGCCGGTGAAGTATCCCTTGAACGCGCCGAACAGCGCGAGCGCGATCAAGGTCAACACCACCGAATAGATCAGCGCGCCGCTGGCGCTGGCGCTGAAGAAATACGGCAGCAGCGGGATCATGCCGCCCGCGACGTACGAGCCGCCGATGGTAAACGCGCTGATCGGCGCGCGCTTCGGGTCGGGCTTCTCCAACCCGAGTTCCAGTTTCATCATGAACTCCACCCACGCCTTCGGGTTCTGCTTCAACGCCTCGACGACCGTCTCGCCGGCGGCGGCCGGCACGCCCAGCCCGTGCAGGATGTCGCGCACCTCGGCAACTTCGGCATCCGGCTTCTCGACGATTTCACGCTCTTCCCGCCGTTGCTCGCTGTCGTAGTGCTCCGTGTCGCTGCGCGCAGCCAGGTAGCCGCCCAGCCCCATGGCAATCGCTCCGGCAGCCATCTCGGCCAGCCCGGCCGTCACGATGATGGTCGTCTGGTCGGTCGCGCCGGAGAGGCCGGCCGCCAGCGCGAACGGCACGGTCAGCCCGTCGGACATGCCGATCACGATGTCGCGGATCATCTCGTTGCCGGTGAAGTGTTTCTCGACGTGGGGCGTCTGCGGCATGGTTGGGCCTTTGAAAATCAAGATCCCACCACAAAGACACCAAGGCACAAAGGCAACAACCAATCAATCTCTGTGTCTTTGTGACTTTGTGGTGGGTTTGCTTTATGTCTGTTACGTCTGGCGCGGACGCAGTCAATCCAGGACGGCGGTCGCCTCGACCTCGATCATAATCTCGGGCAGCGCCAGCGCCTGCACGCCGACCAGCGTGTGCGCCGGCGGCTGCGCGGCGTTCAGGTAGCTCATGCGCACCTCGCGCAGCAGCGGGCGAACCTCAGCCTTGTAGTTGACGATGAATGTCGTCATCTTCACGATGTCGTTGAACGTTGCGCCGGCGGCGGCCAGTGCGACGCGCAGGTTCTCGAACGCCTGCACCGTCTGAGCGCGCAGGTCGCCCGCGCCGACGATCTGCCCGCTGCGGTCGAATGCGACCTGTCCCGAGATGTGGATCGTGCGGCGGCCGGTGGACGTGACGACGTGCGTGTAGCCGTTTGGCGCCGACAGGCCGTCCGGGTTGATGAACGTGTTGGGCATCATGGCCTCCAGAATCAAGTTGTCCACGAAGTGACACGAAGGAACACGAATTGTTCACGTGGTTGCTGGCACATATTCAATGCCGGTAAAGCCATATTCGCGTCGATTCGCATTATTCGCGGATTGGTGTTTTGTGTTCCTTCGTGTGCCTTCGCGGATGATGCTTTACAAGCCGCGCACGCACTCGACAGCCAGCCCGGCAACCTGCTTCGACACGTCGCGGATGCGGCGGCGGAACGCGCGCACCGCCTGCGCGTCGGCGCGGTCGGTCAGCCCGCGCGCGATGGCGAACGGCACGCCGTTCAGGTGGCAGACCATGGCGACGGCCGCGCCTTCCATCTCGACGCAGTCCGCGCGGAACTCGGACCACAGCCGCTGGCGTGTCTCGTCGTGCGCGACCGGCTGGTCGCCGGTGACGATCCGGCCGGGCGCCACCGGCAGGCCAAGCCGCTTGCCGGCCGCCAGCAACTGCGCGCTCAACCGCTTGTCGGCGGGCACCCAGTCGCGCCCCCAGCCGAGCATCGCGCGCCCCGAGAACAGGCTGAAATCGTGCTGGATCAACTGCCGGCCGACGATGATCGTGCCGACGTCGTGCTTCGGGTTCACTGCGCCGGCCGACCCGAACATGATCAGCCGCGATATGCCGTAGCGCTCGATCAGCGCCTGCGTCACGGCGGCCGCGCGCACCTTGCCCATGCCGGTCTCGGCCAGCACCACGTCGTGCGCACCGATGCGCCCGCAATAGACTGCCTGGCCGAGCGGGCGGCTGTCCTCGACCGCGCGCGCCGCTTTGCGCGCCGGTTCCAGTTCAATTGCCATGGCGGCGACGAGCGCCAGCGTCATCGCCGCATCCGGGGTAATCGCATACTGCCATTGTAGCATAGAGGCATTTCAATCTTGCTCACAAGCGGCGAAACGCACAGCCTGCCCTCTCCCTAACCCTCGCCCGCGACGCAAAAGCGGCGTCGCAGGCGAGGGAACTTGCCTCGCGCTCTAATCCTTAGTAAGATGGGTCGGCGCGGCGATCCCCGCTGGGCGCACCCACTCCACTTCCAAGTAAAGGCAGCCATGAACACACCGCTTTCCGGCGAGCGCTTCCCGTCACGGCGCTCGATCGTGATGTCCAGGAACGGCATCGTTTCGACCACCCAGCCGCTGGCTTCGATGGCCGGCCTGCGCATCCTGATGCAGGGTGGCAATGCGTTCGACGCGGCGGTCGCCGCCAGCGCCGCGATGAACGTCACCGAGCCGATGACCAACGGCATCGGCGGCGACATGTTCTCGCTCAACTACGTCGCCGAGACGCGCAAGGTCACCGCGCTGAACGGCAGCGGCCGCGCGCCGCAGAAGGCGACCGCGAAGTGGTACCGCGATCACGGGCATGACAAGATGCCGCAGTTGGGCATCCTCGCCGTAACGGTCCCCGGCGCGGTGGACGGCTGGGCGACGCTGCTGAACGGGCACGGCACAATGTCGCTCGGGCAGGTGCTGCAGCCGGCGATCGAATTGGCCAGCGAGGGCTTCCCCGTGCAGGAAATGACGGCCAAAGCCTGGCTGGGCGTTGGCGAGCGCATCAAGAACTGCGCCGATGCCGTGAAGACGTACTGGCCGAACGGCCGCGCGCCGCGCGCCGGTGAACTCTTCCGCAACCCGAATCTGGCGCGCTCGCTGCGCATGATCGCCGACCAGGGCCGCGACGCCTACTACCTGGGCGAGATCGCCGAGAAGATCGTCAACTGCTCGGACGAGAACGGCGGCCTGTTCACCTTGCAGGACTTCATCGACCACACGAGCACCTGGGACGAGCCGATCACGGCCGATTACGGCGGCTATCGCGTCTACGAATGCCCGCCGAACGGGCAGGGCATCGCGGCGCTGATGGCGCTCAACCTCGTCAAGGGCTTCGACCTGAAGGCGCTCGGTCACCTGAGCGCCGACTACCTGCACGTGCTGATGGAGGCGATGAAGATCGCCTTCGCCGATGCCAAGAAATACATCGCCGACCCGCGCATGGCCGATGTGCCGATCGCCGGCCTGCTCTCGGCCGCCTACGCCGACGAGCGCCGCAAGCTGATCGACATGAAGCGCGCCGCGCCGGAGAACCTGCCGGGCAAGCCGCCGGCCGGCAGCAGCACCGAGTACCACTCGGTCGCCGACCGCTGGGGCAACGCTTGCTCGTTCATCTGCTCGAACTACATGGGCATCGGCTCGGGCCTGGTGGCGGGCGACACCGGCATCGCCCTGCAGAACCGTGGCGCTTTGTTCGTGCTGGATTCGACGCACCGCAACGTCATCGCGCCGGCCAAGCGCCCCTATCACACGATCATCCCGGCCATGGCTGTGCCGCTCGACGATGCGCTCCCGTACCGTGTCATCTCGTTTGGCGTGATGGGCGGCTTCATGCAGCCGCAGGGACACATGCAGGTCATGTGCAATCTCGCCGACTTCGGCCTCAACGTACAGGAGTCGCTCGACGTGCCGCGTTTCCGCGTGGACGACGGCGCGGCGGCGGGCATCGAGCCCGGCGTGCCGGAGCCCGTGCGCGCCGAACTGACCGCGCGCGGTCACAAACTGACCGTCAGCCCATGGTGGAGCCCGGCATTCGGGCGCGGGCAGGTGGTCGCCGTCGACCGCGAGAGCGGCGCGATCCTGGCCGGCAGCGAGCCGCGCTCCGACGGTTGCGCGGTCGGGTGGTAGTGGCAGAGTCAAAACCGTTATCCGCGAATAACGCGAATCTTCGCGAATGGTAACCATTCAGGCGTCATTGCGAGAATATCATGGTGGGGCCGCCATGTTGTGGCCCCAGAAACTTGGGCGCGGCTGGCGGCCAAGCCGTCATGCCGGCGAAAGTTGGTGATGCGCCGGGGGCGCACACCCCGCGCATGAGAATAGTCCTGCCAATGGTGGGACGGGTCTTTGACTGCGACGAAGCAATCTCACTGCAGCGTTCTCACCCAACACGGGCGGAGATTGCTTCGCAAAAACCGCTCGCAATGACAAACTGGACTGAACGCTTACCGCGAATGAAAAGCCGATCAATTCGTCTAGATTCGCGTTATTCGCGGATAGAAATGCTGTGAAGAAAGGACTTGAATGAGCCCCAGCAGAGCGCTGATTTACAAGAACTTCATTAACGGCAAATGGGTGCCGGCCCGGTCGGGCCGCACATACGAGAACCGCAACCCCGCGACCGGCGCGGTGATCGGCCGCTTCCCCGATTCGGGCGCGGAAGACATCGACGCGGCCGTGCAGGCCGCCCGCGCCGCCTATCCGGCCTGGAGCGCGTTCCCGGCCCCGCGCCGCGCCGAACTGATCTACACCTTCGCCCAGCGGCTGATGGAGCATAAGGAAGCGTTTGCACGCGACCTGACCCGCGAGATGGGCAAGGTCATCAATGAGGCGCGCGGCGATGTGCAGGAAGCGATCGACATGTCGTACCTGATCGCGGGCGAAGGCCGCCGCCTGTACGGTCTCACGACCCCGTCGGAGATGCCGAACAAATTCGCCATGTGCGTGCGCGTGCCGGTCGGGGTGATCGGTGTCATCACGCCGTGGAACTTCCCGATGGCCGTGCCGTCGTGGAAGATCATCCCGTCGCTGGTCTGCGGCAACACGGTCGTCTGGAAGCCGGGCGAGGACACGCCGCTCACGGCGGTCAACTTCGTGAAGCTGCTGGCCGAGTGCGGCATCCCGCCGGGCGTGATCAACCTGGTCAGCGGCGATGGGCCGAACGCCGGCGCGCCGCTCGTGGAGCACCCGCTCGTCAACATGATCTCGTTCACCGGCTCGACGGCGGTCGGCACGCGCATCGGCGAGATCGGCGGGCGCATGAACAAGCGCATCTCGCTGGAGATGGGCGGCAAGAACCCGATCATCATCATGGACGATGCCGACCTGGACCTGGCGGTCGAGGGCGTGCTGTGGGGCGCGTTCGGCACCAGCGGCCAGCGTTGCACCGCCACCTCGCGCCTGCTGGTGCAGGAGGGCGTGTACGACAAGTTCCTCGCCATGCTCGTCGCGCGGGCGCGCGCGCTCAAGATCGGCGATGGCCTGGACGAGTCGGTGCAGGTCGGGCCGATCATCAACGCCGAGGCGCAGGTCAAGATCCTGGAGTACATCGAGATCGGCAAGGCCGAAGGCGCGCGCCTGCTGACCGGCGGCCATGCGCTGACGGCCGACAAGCATAAGAGGGGCAACTTCATCGCGCCGACCATCTTCGCCGACGCCAACCGGCGCATGCGGATCGCCTGCGAGGAGATCTTCGGGCCGGTGCTGACGGTCGTGCCAATCAAGACGCTGGCCGAGGCGATCGAGATCGCGAACGAGGTCGAGTACGGCTTATCGTCGTCGATCTACACGCGCGACATCAACCAGGCGTTCGCGGCGATGCGCGACCTCTACACCGGCATCGTCTACATCAACGCGCCGACGATCGGCGCGGAGACGCACCTGCCGTTCGGCGGCACGAAGGCGACCGGCAACGGTCACCGCGAGGGTGGCCCGATGGCGGTTATCGACACGTTCACGGAGTGGAAGTCGATCTACGTGGACTACAGCGGCGCGCTGCAGAAAGCGCAGATCGACGAAGTGAAGATCGCGGCCAGCGCCGCGCCGGCGGCGAAGCCGAAGCGGAAGAAGTAGCGGACGACGGGAGGGCCGGAACACGAATCGGGCGCACGCCACACACGGCGTGCGCCTGCTGTTTGGGGACGCGTCATCCCAGGGAAGCTCGTCGCCTCCATTTGCGCCAGCCGGATATTTGCCGCAAAATCGTCTGGGGATCAGATTGAGGAGGCAGAGACCATGAGCCAGCAATTGTTCGAGAGCCTGCTCAAGCAGGCCGATAGCCTGACTGCGGACGAACTGATCGCTTTGGCAGAGCGGCTGGTCGAGAAGGCGCGCCATAGCGCAGCGGTGGAACATCCGCGGCGGAAATGGCGAACTATTCGTGGCGCCGCTCGACCATCGCTTTTTGGCGAGGACGCACAAGCTTACATCTCGCGCACACGGCAGGAAGCTGACGAAGAACGAGAGCGGTCATTGAGGCGCGAACCGTGAATGTATCGCAGCGGATTCAGACAGTTTCGCGGCTGTTCCTGGATACGCCGCCCATCGTCTACTATGTCGAAGAGAATGCACTGTATCTGCCGCGCGTTGTGCCCGTATTTGATCGCATTGACGCCGGTGAATTGCTGGCTGTCACTTCGCCCATCACGCTTTCAGAATGCCTCGTCGCGCCATTCCGCGCTAACAACATTGAGCTATTGCAGGAATTTAGGGACCTGATCGCTGCCAATGCCAATATGCACTTCCGAATGATCGACGCGACGATCGCTGAAAAGGCAGCTGAATTTCGAGCGCACTACAACCTCTCGCTGACCGACGCATATCAGATGGCCGTTGCGCTCAGTGCCGGCTGCGATGCCTTCTTCACAAACGACGCGCGTCTCAAGCGCGTGACGGAAATCAACGTGCTCGTGCTTGACGACCTCGAACCGGGCTAACTCTTCGTTGCCGGCGACGTACCGCCGCCCGACAGCCGGGCGCCGCGACTACTATTCGGACGCGGCAGGTTGTTGCGAGACATGCGAGAGGGTTTGACACAGCACATGAAAGTCGGCCAGATAACGTATCGCGTGCACGCGGTCGAGCGAATGTTTGAGCGCGGCATCACCACCGCCGACGTGCGGACCGTCGTGGAGCACGGCAAACCGATTGAGGATTATTCGGCCGACACGCTCTATCCGAGCCAGTTGATTTTGGGGTGGATCGCGAAACGCCCGGTACACGTCGTGGCGGCGTTCGATGCCGCGCAGGATGCGGTGATCGGCATCACCGCTTACGAGCCGGACCCCGCGCAATGGGCCGACCAGTTCCGGCGGCGCGTGGTATGAGATGCGCTGTCTGCGAAGGGGCGGAATTGCAGAGTGGATCCGCCACGGTCAGGCTGGAACGCGATAGCCTTCAGTTTGTGTTCAAGGCGGTGCCGGCGCAGATCTGCCCCCGCTGCGGCGAAGCGTATGTCTCCGAAGCCGTCGCCACTCAGTTGCTGGACAGCGCCGAGGAGCTAGTGCGCACCGGCGCGCAGATGGATATTCGCCTGTTTGCCCCGGCCGCGTCGTCCTGATGCTCCGGTTGCGCCGGCGCTAGCGCGTCGGCACCGGCGTCGGCAGGCGACCTTCCTGCACATCCACAATCTGCTTGCGCACGTCAGCGCGCTGGGCCAGCGCCCGGTTGATCGGCGTCACCGTCTTCTGCCAGTCGTCCGCCACCTTCCCGGTCTGCGTCACCAGTGCGTCCGCCGGTAGCAGCAGGTTCTTGCGCACTGGTTCCAGCAGGTTGCCCTTCAGCCCCTTCGTGTCGTCGTCGCTGAACCACTCAGTGCGCAGCGGCGCAATCAACTGCGTATTGATGTTCTCGATGAACGCCGGCAGCGATGTCACCAGCACGACGAGATTGTTGATCAGCATCTTGACGTTCGCGCCGACGCCGAACGGTATCTTGTCCAGCAGGTCGCTGAAGAACGCGCCGATCGAATCGGTGACCGGGCGCACCGTGCCGGTCACGTCGTTGAGCGCCTGCTGCACGTCGCGCACCGCTTTGGCCAGCGCGCTGACCAACCCCTCGACCAGCCGCACGGCCTGCCGCGCCAGTGGGAAGAGTCGCTCGAAGTTCGCGACGGCGGTGTCCACCGCCTTGATGCCGGCGCTGACCGCCCCGGCGACGTTCTTCGTCAGGTCGAGCGACGCGCCGACCGCCTGCAAGGCCGCCGCGACAATCGTATCGAGGCCGGCTTTTTCGAGCTCCTCGTAGAGCGCGACCAGCGCGCGCAGCTTCAGCATGTCCCTGAGCTTGTCGGCTTCGGGGCTGGCGAGCGCAGAGCCGATCAGCGCGCCGCCGGCAGCCGTGCCAGCGATAACCATGCCGCCCGCGCCGATGCCGACCAGGAACTGCCGGCGCGAGACGCCGCCATTGGCCGGCGGGAGCGCTTCGGCGGTGGCGCCGCCGACCGGCAGCGGCAAGGGGCGCGCGCGGTCGGCGGCATACTCGCTGATGGCGTCGAGCCGCCGCAGCGACTCGGCGTCCAACTGCGCCAGGCGCGCGGCAATGCGGCGCTCCAGTTCGTCACGATTGGGTAGATTCTCGCTCATCGGTCCTCCTACACAGGCGGGTTAATGATCCGTCCGCGCCGGTTGGCGTAGATGCTTGAATTATCGGGCGGGCGGGCGCGGTTGTCAATTGGGCGCTCAGGTACTGGGAATGCCGGCCCGCCGTCGGACCTCACAAGTCCATCATGCCGGCAAGTAGTTAGTCCTGTGCGCGGCGGCTATCCAGATTTGCATGTGGCAAGCGCGTAAGACGTGGTTGCGCCTGCCTGGATTCCGGCTCCCATGGAAATTGGCAACTCTAGGCGTAGGGCCAGGTCTTTGACCTGGCCAACCGGACGGGTCAAAGACCCGTCCCTACACCGACACGGCCATTTCCATGCGCGAGTGTGCGTCCCTGGCGCATCACCAACTTCCGCCGGAATGACGGGGTTGCGCGTACGTCGTGTCCGCCTGTCAGTTGCCGTGTCCGTTGTCCCGCAGGCACTTGTGCCGCCCTGCCCGCTGTGCTAGAATCGCTCTGTATCGTAGACGCTCACTCTTTCGCCTCCGGAGGTTATCGATGCCAGATCTGCTTTCTCCCGCCGAAATCGAGGAATTGAAGAAATTCTCGTCGTGCAGCATTGCCAACGCCATTGAGACGTTCAACATCCGGCCGCGCAACATCGGCTTCATGGCGTACGACATCAAGTGCATGTTCCCCGAGATGCCGCCGATGGTCGGCTACGCCTTCACCGCGCGCATCCGCGCGTCGTTTGAGGCCAAGAAGACGCCCGACGTCTGGGAGTATCGCCGGCAGTTGCAGGCCGCGCCTGGCCCCAAGATTCTGGTCATCGAGGACGAGGACGACGTGCCGGTCGGCTCGTACTGGGGCGAGGTCAATGCCAGCGTTCACCGCGCGTTGGGCTGTGTCGGCACGATCACGAACGGTGGCGTGCGCGATCTGACCGAAGTGCGCGCACTCGGCTTTCACTTCTTCGCCCGCACGACGCTCGTCTCGCACGCCTATGTGCACCTGCGCGAATGGGCCATCCCGATCAATGTTGGCGGCATGCTCGTGCGCCCGGGCGACCCGTTCCACGCTGACCAGCACGGCATCGTGCAGATCCCGCAGGAGATCGCGCACAAGGTCGCGGCGGCCACGGCCGAGTTCGACCGCAAGGAGCGATTCGTCATCAATGCGGCGCAGGACCCGCACTTCACGATGGCGAAGCTCGAGGCAGCCTACAAGGAGATGCGGGGGTACTAGCAGCTAGCGACTAGTGACTAGCAACTAGCTGCTAGCGACTAGCTGGAGCCTGTCATGCTACTGACCGTTGACATCGGCAACACCAACATCGTGCTGGGCCTGTACGACGGCACGCAGTTGCGCGACTCGTGGCGCGCGGCGACCGATCCGCGCCGTACGGCCGACGAGTACGCCGTGACGATCTACGAGTTCCTGGCGCGGCGCGGCTATCGCATCGAGCAGATCGCCGACTGCGCCGTCTCGTCGGTGGTGCCGGCGTTGACGCCGGTCTTCCGCGACCTGGCCAAGCGCTACTGGGAGATTGACCCGCTGATCGTCAGCGTAGACATCGACCTCGGCCTGCGCGTGCTGACCGACAACCCGCGCGAGGTCGGCGCCGACCGCATCGTGAACGCCGTGGCGGCCAAGGCGCTCTACGGCGCGCCCGCCATCGTGATCGACTTCGGCACGGCGACGACCTGGGACGTGGTGAACGCCGACGGCGACTACATCGGCGGCGCCATCGCGCCCGGCGTCGGCATCTCGGCTGAGGCGCTCGCCTCGCGCGCCGCGCGCCTGCACCGCATCGAGTTGACGTTCCCGCCGACTGCGATCGGCAAGAGCACCGATGCGGCGATGCGCGTTGGCATCCTGTACGGCTACGTCGGCATCGTCGAAGGGTTGACCGAGCGCATCCGGCGCGAACTTGGCGGGAACGTGCGCGTGATTGCGACCGGCGGGCTGGCCGGCCTGATCGCCGCGCAGACGCCGGTCATCGAGCGTGTCGATCCCGACCTGACCCTGCTCGGCCTGCGGCTGCTGTGGGAGCGGAATCGGAACAAGTAGCCAGTAGTCAATGGAGAGACAAGTGAACGGTCAATGGCTTGTCGTTGCCCGTATTATCGAAAACGAATGGAGTGGTCAGTCTCAATGACTTGCGCTTTCCTCGACACCAGGTTTGGGCAGCGTGACCGCGCGCAATTGCTGGCCGGTGGCGCAAAGCGTATCGATCCGGAAAACCCTGAGCTTGACGAAGTGGCGGCGGCGATCCGGGCGCATGCGCCGGACGCGCTGCCTCCGCCTCCGCGCCAGGTCTCGTTGTGGTAGATGTCCATTCACACTAGCAAGGAGCTATCATGCCCCGCACACCCCAATCCCTCAGCAGCCTGCCGCGCAGCGACGATGAATGGTTCGTCGGGGTGCACCGCCTGGACGTGACGATCAAGGGCGCCAACGGCAAACCGTCGACGCCCTATGTGGTCTTCGTCGTCAGCCATGACAGCGGCATGATCTTGAGCAGCGACCTGATCGACCATGCCCCGGTAGGGTCAGACATTGGGTCCGCCGTCGGCAAGGCAATGCGGGCGCCTGCGGCGCCCGGCATGGGGCCGTCCTGCCCGAGCGTACTGATCGGCGCCGATGATGCGGTCATACGCAGCCTCGAACTGTTTTCGCGTGACGAAGACCTGCACTGTGAGATCGCGGAGATGCCGGTACCGCCCGAAATCATCGAGATGCTCGAAATGCTGGAGTCGAGTATGCACGGGCCGGGTACCGTGCCGCCCATCACCTCGGTCAAGGGCGCAGCACCGGAGTTGCTAGCCGGCTTCTTCGATGCGGCGGCCGATTACTACCGCGGCGCGCCGTGGGTCCATCTCAGCAATCATCAGGTTCTGGCGGTACGCCATTCGGCCGAACCGGATTTCCGCTACGTGTTGACCATGGGGCAGGGCGGCGTTGAATATGGCCTGGCCGTCTACCGCCGCTGGGACGACCTGATGATGCAGTTCAACAGCGACAGTCCGCCGGTCGAGCGCATGCCGGAGGAGGGCGCCCTGTCACTGACGTACGACAACAAGCGCGATGCGCTGCCGGGCGACGTGGAGGCGATCCGGCGCCATCGCTGGAAGGTGGCCGGGGCCAACGCCTATCCGGTGGCGATCATTATCAACAACAAGGGCGAGGTCACGCGCCCGTCGGCCGGCGATCTGCGCTGGTTCGAGGCGGCATTGCGCGCCATGCCGGCATTTGCGCGCGCGCACCTCAAACCGGACGGGCACGGCGACTATCTCCCGGTCGAGGCGACGATCAACGTGAAGACGCACAGCGGCAATGTCGACGTCGTCGTGAAGTACCCCGCCGGGGACCTGCGCCTGGAAGAACGGCCGGCCCAGCTTGACGAGTATCCGCTCGACGAGGACGACGACATGCCAAGCTTCGACCGCCGCGCGATGGAGGGCAGCATGGCGGCGCTGGTCAGCGGTATGGATCCGGCGCGTCGCGGCAAGAACGACAAGCTGGATGAGGCGCAGGGCTTGATGTACCGTGCGTTCGAGGAGCGCAACCCCGCCAGACGCATCGCGCTGACGCACGATGCGCTGGCGCTGTCGCCCGATTGCGCCGATGCGTACGTGCTGCTGGCGGAGGAAGAAGCGCCGACGGTGGAGAAGGCGCTGGAGTATTACCGGGCCGGCGTGGCGGCCGGCGAGCGCGCGCTCGGCCCCGAGACGTTTGCGGAGGACGTCGGCCATTTCTGGCTGGTCTTCGAGACGCGGCCGTATATGCGCGCCCGGCTGGGCGTCGCCACCTCGCTCGAACGGCTGCACCGATTCGACGAAGCCGTGGCCGAGATGCGTGAGATGTTGCGGTTGAACCCGAACGACAATCAGGGTGTGCGCGACATCCTGCTCAACCTGCTGATGATCATGCAGCGCGACGACGATGTCGACGCCCTGCTTGACGCCTACGCCGAGCAACCAACCGCCAACTGGCTCTACACGCGCGCGCTGCAGGCGTTCAAGCGCAATGGCGACGGCCCGGCGGCCGTCAACGCGCTCAAGGCGGCGATCAAGGCGAACCCGCACGTGGTGCCGTACCTGACCGGCGCGAAGCGCGTGCCGGTTGCGCACCCGCCCTATATCGGACTGGGCGACGAGAGCGAGGCGGTCTACTATGTCACCGATCACCTGAACTATTGGAGGCGCGCACACGGCGCGGTGGCATGGCTCATGGCGCAGTCAAAGACGATCAAGCGACGGCCCGTCAAGCGGCGACGCAAGTAACCCCCGATGACAGGCGCGCTGGCGGGGTTGCAGGACTGGTACCGGAACTGCTGTGACGGCGAGTGGGAGCATCACTACGGCGTGACGATCCAGTCGCTCGACAATCCCGGCTGGCTCGTGACGATTGACCTGGCCGGCACAGCGCTAATCGATTGCCGGTTTGACGCAATCGATGCCCGGGCCGGCGGGACCGAATGGATGCACTGCGCGGTGCAGGACGCGCAGTTCCGCGCCGCGGGCGCATCGACTGGATGGGCTGCTGCGTATCTTTCTGGATTGGGCACAGACCTAAAGCCGTTTCGCGAAAGCACGGATGTGGCGGCTGGCGTAGGGGCGGGTCTCTGACCCGCTGGACAGGTCAAAGACCCGCCCCTACGCAACCAGACGCCGACCATATCGTAATCGGCGTGTGAACACGCCGCTGCGGAGGCCTCGTGGTGGAACGAAAACCGATGTCCAAAGGCGTTTGTTCGTACTGCGGCACGCTGGTCGCCAAATCGGCTATCAATGCGCACCTCAAGAAATGCGCCGATCGCCAGGCGGCGATACAGAAAGCCGAGCGCGGCAAGCTCCCGCGCGAGACGCTATATCATCTGCGCGTGGAGGCCGACGGCCTGACCATGTTCTGGCTTGATCTGGAAATGCGCGGCTCGGCACACCTCGAGGATCTGGATGGCTACTTGCGGGCGATCTGGCTGGAGTGCTGCGGCCACATGAGCCAGTTTTCGGTCGGCGGCTGGACAGGCGACGAAATTGCCAAACGTCGGCGCATAGACGAGGTGTTGCGGCCGGGCGTGAAGCTGACGCACATCTACGACTTCGGCACGGAGTCGGTCACGCTGATCAAGTCGCTCGAAACGCGCGAGGGGCGCCCCGCCTCGCGACACCCGATTGCGTTGATGGCGCGCAACCAGATGCCGGAGTCGATTTGCTCGGAGTGCGACCAACCGGCGACGCACCTGTGCATGGAGTGCGTCGCCGAGTATAACCTCTGGAACGTCATGTGCGCGCGGCACATACGCGAGCACCCGCACGACAACTATGGCGAGCCGATCGAACTCGTCAACTCGCCGCGCGTCGGGCTGTGCGGGTACACCGGCCCGGCCGATCCGCCGTACTAGCAACTAGCAGCTAGCGACTAGCCGCTACTTGCTCCGTCCACAGCTTGCGCGCCAGGCTCGGCGCATCGGCCTGGATGCCGTAGCGCGCGAAGTACTGGCAGATGCGCGTCACGTCCCGCGCCAGTAGCGTGTACGCCGACGGATTCTCGTACGGATTGACCGCTTGCGGGAAGTCGATGATGCGCAGGTCGCCGCCCCAGTAGAGCACGTTGTAGGCCGACAGGTCGCCGTGAATGCGCTCGCAGGCGAGCATGGTGCCGATGTTGCGCATGATCCGCCGGAACAGCGGCCGCGCCTCGTCAGGCCCCAGGCGCACCTGGTGCAGGGCGGGCGCCGGATCGCTCTCTGCGCCGACGTACTCCATCAGGATCGCGTTGTCGCTCTGCGCGACCGGGCGCGGCACGTCGGCGCCCGCCGCGTGCAAGCGGCGCAGCGTCTCGTACTCATGCCCCAGCCAGGAACCGTGCCGCAGTTCCTGCCCGAAGCGCGTTTTCTTTGCCATGGCGCGTTGTTCGCGCGTCGCGAGCACCTCTTTGCCCGCATCGTCCAGCACCTTGCGCCCCTCGCGATACTGCGCGTCGTTGCGCAGGTTGCGCAGCTTGCGCGGGCGATAGACTTTCACGGCCAGCAGATCGGCGCCGGTGCGCGGGTGCGCGCGGCAGCAGTAGACCGTCGCCTCCTTGCCGCCTTTGACCTCGTGCAGGACGTCCGTGATCAACTGGTCATCGTAGAACGTCTTCAGGTAGCCGATCAGCCACGTTTCCTCGAAGCGCGCCGCCTTGAAGGTAAAAACGATTTCGTTGTCGCGGCGCGTGTCGCCCAGCCCGGCCTTCAGCTCAGCGCGGCGGCGGCTGGTCACCGCGCGGGCGCGCGTCTGCTTCGCGGTGGCGATGCGCGGCGGCTGCTCGCCGTACAACGCCTCGTAGTCGGCATACGAATCGTCGGTAGATTCGGGCGCGGCAGCGGCGCTGTTGTTCAACGGTTCCGGGGCGTCCGGTTGTTCAAGCGGGATACTCAACGCGGGAATCCTTTCGCCCTGACGGGCGCGTCAAAATGCAAAAGCCACGGCAGGTAGTACCCCGTGGCTCGGCGTTCAGGCGCAAAAAAACCACAGGGCGGCGCGCGCCTGTGGTCGTCAGTGCGGACGGATACGGAGTCCGCTTACGAGCCGGTTTCAGGCGCACGCGCAAACAACATGGATTCGACGTTCATGTGAACAGTGACCGTTTGCATCTCGTGCGCCTCCTTTCGTAAGATTAGCTTCAGTTTAGCACGGGCCCGGCGGGTGGTCAAATCGGATTCATTCACCACGGAGGAGCCGTCATTCCGGCGCAAGCCGGAATCCAGGCAGCGCATCCACGGCCTGCACGCTTGCCACAGGCGGATATGGATGCCGGCTAACTACATGCCGGCATGACGGACTGGAGCGTACCGACAGTTCCCGGGTAAATTCGCGGGCTGTCGAATGATTGACAGGCGCACTCGCGGAGCCTACAATTCCACCAAGATATTACTCCTGTGTGCGATCGAAGGTTCGAGACTGCCCGCGTTGCTGGCCAAGTCGGATTATGCGGCATTGGAGAGGGAATGACCCGGCGAGACGGGTGTCAGAAAGTGCCCACACTGCGCAGAGTTGATCGAGGATGTGTGCACTTGACTATTTGGGCGTGAGAGGAACATTGGAGAATTAGGCCAGTATGGGGGGTGTACAATACGAGTCTCAAGTGCGAGGACGGGCGGGAACTTCGCCTTTTGTGGCAGGCGACCCGCGGATGACGCGAATCGACACGAATGGGACGACCGACAGGGCGCACGACCGTGAGGCCCTATCCTAACCGGTCAGAGCGACAAAAATGGCAGGTCCAGGGAAAGGAGAGCAAAACTGAAACGCTCATCTAGCACGGCGAGCTTAGTAGTCAAATGGTTACTCGAGAAATCGCGAGGTCACAGCAATACACAGATTGAGGAGACAAACATGGACGAGCTGATAGGCGTAGTTGACTACAACCTGCGTACGTTTCGGGGACGATACCCTATCGATGTCACAGATCAGGTATTTGTCGCCATTGAGACCAACCCAAGCCAATTGCGACTGTACAAGTCAGCTGTGAAAGAAAAAGGGCAAGATGTGGTAAACAAACGCATCGGGAAACTGGTCAAGAAACTAACTGGCCTAAACAACCTGGGACGGTGTAATTCGCCGCGAAGCAAGCTGATCAAAAGTTACGAGAAGCACGGATGAACGATATCGCACGCGGGAATCCACCGAAATATTGCACCATGCGCGAGGTAGCCAATAGCCTCGTTACCAATTGACATACGGGAGAAACCGTAGTACATGTGTTCTGTGTCAGACAGAGGAACGGCGGAGACAATCGCGCTCGACCCCGACTGAAAGTGACTGAGGATTAGGTGCGATAAGGAGCAACCCACGTCCATCTCCGCGCCAGCGTCTAGCGCAAGAAACACAACGCCCCGCATGGCAAATTCTATGCGGGGCGATCGCTTTCCTTTGCGACCTACGCTCACCCCTGCAAATCCACCTCAACGCCTAGCCCCATACGCAGCGCGGCGTTGAGGGCCGCCGTCGCGGCGGCGACGTCCTGCGCCGCGTTGCCGACCGCTTTGAAGAGCGTGATCTCGTCGCGCCCTGAGCCGGTCGGTGAGCTTGTCGAACCGGTCGAAGGGCGGCCGCTTTTCTGCCCCAGCACCAGTTCGCCCAGTTCGGCGGTGATGTCAATCTCCCGAATGACGCCGTTCTTGATCGGGATCACCAGGTCGCCGGCCTCGTGCGCCACCGTTGCGCGCGAATCGACCACGATGCGACTGACGCGCCGCATCGTCTCGTCGTCGGTTTCGCGCGTGTCCGGCGTGTACGCGCCGATCGCGTTGATGTGCGCGCCCGGCTTCAGGTCGCGCCCGTCGAAGACCGGCGTCGGGGAGGTGGTGCAGCAGCAGATGATGTCAGCGCCGGCGACCGCTTCCTGCGCCGACGATACGATGCGGACCGTCACGCCGGATTGCGCGCGCACTTCCACCGCCAGCGCCTGCGCGCTCGGCGCATAGCTGTCCAGCACGCGCAACTCCTTGATCGGGCGCACGGTGCACATCGCCAGCGCATGCGCGCGGCCCTGCGCGCCCGCGCCGATGATTGCGGCGATGCTCGCATCCGGCCGCGCCAGGTACTCCGTCGCCAGGCCGGAGCCGGCCGCCGTGCGCATGGAGGTCAGGTACGCGCCCTCCATCAGCGCCAGCGGCGCGCCGGTCTCAGTATCCACCAGCGCGACGAGCGCCAGAATGGTCGGCAGGCCGCGCGCGCCGTTGCCGGTATGCACCGACACGATCTTCAGCCCCATCGCGTGCGAGTCGCGCAGATGCGCCGGCATGAACAGGCTGACGCCGTCACCGGCGGGCAGTCCCACGCGCAGCGGCACGTTCGCCGCGCCGCTCGTGACCTGCGCGAACGCTTCGCGCATCGCCTCGATGGCGTCGCGCATGCTGAGACATTTTTGCAAATCGGAACGCGTCAGGATTTTCATACGGGCCTCGATCACAACCCCAGAGGCACAGAGAGCAATTCTTCTTTGTGCCTCGGAGTCTCGGTGGTGAAACGCAAGACGGGCGTTCACTTGAACGCCCGTGTCAAGTTCTGTGTGGTGTGCGCTACTGCCGCTTGAACGCCGTCAGCAACAGCATCGGCAGCATCAACAGAGCCGGCATGCAGCCCTTCTTGCCGTCTCCGGGCGGCGGCTCCGGCGTCGGTGCCGGCGGAGGCGGCGTTGGGGTAGGCGGCGGTGTTGGGGTGGGCGGCGGCGGTTCGGGTGTTGGCGCCGGAGTCGGCGGGGTCAGCGCCGAGTTGGCCTGCTCCAACTGCGCGCGGCCCGCGCCCATCGTATTCTTGTCCAGCCCGATATTCTTCGCCGTCTGCATCAGCGCCGTCTTGATCTGCGCCGGCGTCGCGCCGGGATGCGCCTGCAAGAGCAGGGCCGACGCACCGGACGCGTGCGGCGTCGCCATGCTGGTGCCCGACGCTTCCGTGTAGTTGTCGTCCACCACGCGGCCCATGCTGGTGCCTTTGGCGCGCGCGGCCACGATGCGCACACCGGGGAAGCAGATGTCAGGCTTGACGCGCCCGTCGGCGGTCGGCCCGCGCGACGAGAACGAGGCCACCGCGTCGAGATCGTCGGTCGCGCCGATCGAGATCGCCAGCTTGGCGCTGCCCGGCGAGCCGACCGTGCCCGCGCCCGGCCCGGCGTTGCCGGCCGCCACGCAGACGACGTGCCCCATCTGCATCGCCGCGTCGCACGTCTGCGACAACGCATCGCTGCCGTCCGACGCTCCATCGGAGCCGAGCGACAGGCTGATGACGTTCGCGCCGTGCTGGACCGCCCACTCGACGCCGGCCATCACGTCGCTCGTCGAGCCGGAACCGTTGGCGGCGAGCACCTTGGCGACGAGGATCGTTGCCTCCGGCGCGACACCCTTGTACTTGCCGTTCGACGCCGCGCCGGAGCCGGCCGCCGTGCTGGCAACGTGCGTGCCGTGGCCGTGGCCGTCGCGCACGCCCTCGCCGGTGAAGTCGTGCAGGTCGGCGATCCGTCCCGCGAAGTCGGGATGGTCCGGGTCGATGCCGGTGTCGACGATGCAGATCTTGATGCCCGTACCCGTGAAGCCGTTCTGCCAGAGCTTCGGCGCGCCGATCAGCGGCACCGACGCGTCGAGCATGACGTGCACCGGCGAGTCGTACCAGACCATCTCGACGTTCGGATCGTCGGTCAGCGCGCCGATCTGCGCGCGCGTGGCGCGCCCGGCCACGGCGGCGATGACGCTGTAGTGCCGCGCCACGCCAAACTCCTCGTCGGACGGCAAGCGCAGTGTGCGCACCACGCCGACACCGGCAACCGGCGCGCGGTACTTGACGATGACTGGCACGTCGGCCTGCGCGGCGACCGACATCATATCATACTGCGCGCGCAGTTCCGGGCCCAGCTTGGCTTCGTTCATGGCGATTCCTCCCCGTTACATGGTGTGGACGGCTTTGTCCTCTTCGACCCGCACGACCCACGCTTCGCGCTCCAGCGCCAGCACGACTTGCGCCACGCCCTCGATCGTGATGGCGCTGATCAGCGTGGAGACGCGCACCACGCGCAGGCCGAGCCGCTCGCAGTCAGGCGTGTGGTCGGCGGCCGGCGGCGCGGTGCGCACGATGGCGCGATGACGCGCGCGCGGATCGGCTTTCAGTTTTCTGGCGAACGACGCATCAATGACGGTCATAAGCGCCTCCGATGCCCTTATGTTAGCACAAACGGGCGGATAACTACCAAAACTCAAATCCCAAGCCCCAAATCCCAAACCAACCGCGCGAACCTCAGGTTGTCACGGTGCGTTGCGTGTCGGTGGTCGCCGCCTCGGTGCCGCCGCCCGGCAGTGCCTACATGCGGGGCTAGACAAATGGCGTAGTCAGTGCTGTCCAACATATCGATATTATGCCGACAGTGATGATCGTTAGCAGCGTGACGACTATTACAAATCCAACTGCTTGGTACATGCGTGATTCAAGCCAGATAGAGATGAGTTCGGGAGGAGAGCCGTCTGGCCAATACGCATCGATGTATGTGCTCTTTTGCCATTCGACGAATCCGATAATCTGGCGACGGAACAGAATCGAAATACCCACAGCGATTACTGCACCAAGAACAATGTGCATGTCTTCGCTCCTGGCAGACCTTTGCGATTGAGGTTTGACTAACCCGCATCGTGCATCAAAGCAGTCTCGCTTCCCTTCACGACCAGCGCATCTCAATCGCCGTCACAACCACCGGCGCATCTGTCTCGATGACGATCTCGCCGGCGGCGGTGACCGGCGCGTCGAGCATGACAGCCTCCGGGTCGACGGTGGCCGTGAGCGGCGCAGCGCCGCCGCTGATGCGTACCTGTGCCGCCTGCGCCTGCGCGCGCAGCGTGAGGCGCACGGTGCGCGGCTGCGGATCGCGCATCGCTACGCGCAACGTGGCACGTTCGCTGACGATCCGCTGCGGCTTTCCAGCGGCCTGTGTCACATCGCCCCAGCCGTCGCCGAGCGCGACGTACGGCTGATGCGGCGACGGTGGCTCGACGCGATAGACGGCCAGGTTCGGCTCGTTGACCAGCGGCGTCCGCGCGCCGAACAGATCGCGCAGCGTCTGATTGGTGACGGTGCGCTCGTCGCCCTCGCCCATCGTCAGTGGGTGATTGATGACGTAGCGCACGCCGAGATCGGACAGTACGCTCAGCCCGATGGCGCGCGCGTCGTAGACCAGGATATCCGGCTCCAGCGTGCGCAGGCGGTTCAGCACCGGCATCTTCTCGGCGATCGATAGCGGGTTGGCACGCGAGGTGTACGCCGTGATTAGTGGCCGGGCGTGCACCGTCTGGTACACCAGTGGGTCAGGCCGGTCCCAGTTGATTGGCAGTTCCAGCAAGGCGAACGCGCCCTGCTCCTGTGCGATCTGCGCGTAGAACGCCGGCGTCTCGATCGGCCACTGCGGGTAGGGCGCGGCCAGGAACTCGAACGCGATTAGCCCGAGCGCAAGCGCAAAGCCGCCGCGCCGCGCCAACGCGGGCACGGCGACGAACCCGGCCGCCGCCAGTTGCCCGAGCGCCAGCATCAGCATGATGTCGTAGCGGCTGACCGAGCGCGTGATGCGCACCAGCGGCACGAGCGCGTACAGCCACGCATACGGCAGCGGCAGGTCGACCGGCACCACGCCGAGAATGTGCAGGACCGGACCGAGCGCCAGCAGGAAAAAGGCCACTGCCGCTGCCAGCCAGAATGCCACCCGGCGCGAACGCAGACGCCAAATGCCGAGCGCGGCGAGCGCGAGCACGGTGTACCCGGCAAAGACCGTCCGCTCCGACGCGCTGCTCGTGAACTGATCGGCGATCGTGCGCGCCGCCTCGCCCCACAACGGATGGAACTCGCTCGGCGTGACGAACGCCAGCAGGTCGGCCGAGAGCATGATCGTCTCGTCGAACGGTGGGCGCAGATAGGATGCCGTAGACGCCTCGCGCAGCATCGGCGCGAGCAAGGGCGACAGCAAGAGCGCAAACAGGCCGACGGTCGCGGCCGCGTCGAGCAGTGGGGACAGATAACGGCGAAGCGTGCGGTAATGCGTGCGCCACAACACGCCCCAGCGCCAGGCGACGACCAATCCGGCAAAGATCAGCGCGTAGAGCGCGAAGTACCAGTCGCACAGCGCGTTGAGCGCCAGGAACAGCGCAGGCAGGATCGCGCGCCGCCCGAGCGGCTCCGGCCGGCGCTCCATGCGCAGGAACGCCAGCGCGAAGAACGGCAGCCACTCGCTCGATAGCACCTGCATGTGTCCCAGCAGGTGCGCCATGCGCACCGGCGCGAACGCGAAGATGAACCCGGCGAGGAACGCGGCCCGATCGAGCGCCGCACTGTCGATGGACGCGCGTCGAAGCGTGTCGCGCGCCAGCAAGTACGCGCCATAGCCGCACAACACGAACGTGGCGATGACGACTGTGTTGTACGCGACAACCAGCCCGCCGAGCAGCTGCACCGGCAGCGCCCACAGGCCGTTGAGGATGTTGAGCGTGTGAAATAGCAGGCTCGCGCCAGTCGGATAGAACAGCTCGGTCGTGAAGAACGGCGACGTTTGCAGGTCGAGCAGCGCGCGGCGCACCCACCAGAGGTTCCAGTAGTTCTGCAGGCCGTCGAAGCCATCGCCGGGGATGGCGCTGGCAAAGTTAGCGGCCGTCGGCCAGGTGAGCAGCAGCGCCAAAGCGAGGTAACCGCCCAGCACGGCGGCATGGCGGCGCACGGGCGAGCGGTTCATTCGCGCGCAGAGGGCTCCGCGGCGCACAGACCGAGCGCCAGCAGGCCGACGATGAAGCCGAGGTAGTTCTCGTTCAGGAAGCGCGAGGTGTAGGCGAAGGCGAACAGCAGGACCGCGCTGTGCCAGGCGATATTCGCCAGCGTGTTTTCGCGCCACTGCCGCCACGCCGTCACTGCCAGCAGCGGCGCGCAGATGAGCAACTCCGGCGCCCAGAACGGGAAGTAGGCCAGCCGCGACGGCACCAGATTGAGCGCCAGCACGAAGTTCGACAGGCCCCACCCGCGAATCTGATACGCCGTTGGCGACGTGCCCGCGCTCCACGCCCACACATCATCGTAGAAGTTCGCCGGATCCCAGAGCACGAATGGCAGCACGATCACGACGAACGGCACGATGAACGGGAGCCAGCGCACGATGAGCGCGCGCCACGAGGCGGGGCTAGCGGCCGCGTCGCGCCGCCAAATATAGAGGAATATGAACGGTGCGAAGAACCATGCGGTCGGCTTGGAGGCGCAGGCCAGCGCGAACAGCACGAGCGCCGCCGGGGTCGCCAGGCGGTGACGCCGCGTCAGCGCGAACAGCGTGGCGACCAGCCAGAACAGCACAAACGAGTCGTTCTGCCCGAAGATCACGTCGCTGCCCATGATCGGGTTCAAGCCCAGCGTCATCACCAGCACCAGTCGCGCCGTGGGGTGCGCCGAGAGGCGCGATGCCAGCGCCAACATGACGACGAACAGCAGCAGGTACACAAAGCGCTGGTCATACCAGCCGATGAGCACATTCGACAGTAAGTAAAATGGCGTCGAGAACAGGAACGTCCACGGCAGATACGGGTAGTGATAGAGCGCGGTCCGCAGGTCCAGCCCCCACTCGGCCATCGGCGTCTTGGTGTAGTCCTCGACGTACGGGTTTTTCCCTTGCAGGATGAACTTGATCGTCTCCTCGGTCTGGATCACGCCGCCGTCGTGCGTGTAGGCGGCCGGTCCGGTCACATGGCGCAGGCCGACGAGGTAAAGCGACTGCACAATGACCGTCGTGCCGATAATGGCGAAAACGAGCGCCAGCTTGGCGCGAAAAACGCGCGGCGCGGGCGCGTCGCCGGCCGGCTGGAACAGATCAACGACGACGTGGGCCAGCACGAGCGTGAACGTGACGGAGATCAGCAGCAGCGAGAGCGGATCGGTCAGCCAGTCTTCCAGCAGTTTCCACGCGCCGGGCGAAAGCAGCCCGGCCAGCCAGCCGATCTGCCGGATCGTCTCGACCGGGCGCGGCGCGCTCATGTCGGCCAGCGTGTCGATGCGGACACGCGCGGTGACGAGCACCACGAGCAGGAGCACGTCGAGCCGTCGGAGGTTCATGCCTGCGATTATACCGCATCACAAATCCCAAACTCCCAACAACCAACTGCCGGCGTGGGGTTGGCGCGCGTGTTATTGGGATTTGGAAGTTGGGAGTTGGGAGTTCCAAATTGGGATTTGGTGCTTGGGGCTTGGGATTTGAATTACAAACCGTATGCTATAATCGCTTAGCTATGCCCGATCCGCTTGCCAAATCGTTCTACCGGCGCTTCCGCGAGTCCAACATGGGGCTGTTGCGGCGCGTGGCGCCGCTGCTGCTCGCCTCCGTGCTGATCATCGCGGCGGGGCTGGCGCCGGCGTATCTGCTGGTGCGCTGGTACGACAGCCTGGCGGGGTACCGCTCGCCGCTGGCCAAGTACCCGGCCCCCGGCGAGTCCGGCGATGCGGTCGTGCCGCAAGTGGTGCTCGTTGTGATCGATGGGCTGCGCGAGGATGTGGCGGCGGAGATGCCCGTGCTGCAGCGGCTGCGGCGCGCGGGCGCGTCGGCCAGCGTGATTGTGCCGTTCCCGTTCACGCGCCCCGCCTGGACCACACTCGTCACCGGCGCGGAGCCCGACATCAACGACGCGCCGCTGCTGGACCCCGCCGCCGAGCGAGCGCGCGCCCCCGCGCCCGAGTCGCTGTTCGTCACCGTGCACCGCGCCAATCTGAACACGGCCATCGCTGCGCGCCCGGACTGGCAGCCGCTCGTGTCAGTGCAATCGCTCAGTGAATCGTACTTTTCAAGCGAAGCCGACCTGGCCGTGGCCGACCAGCGGGCCAACGACGCCGCCATCGGCTTCCTGCGCAATTTCGCCCCCAACTTCCTGCTGGTGCATTACGCTCTGCCCGCACAGGTGGCGCAGTCGGACGGCGCGACCAGCGACGCCTACCGGCGCGCGGCGCTACAGACCGACCAACTGCTCGGCGCGCTGGCGGCCGAACTGAACCTGCGCCAGACGGCGATTGCCGTCACGACCGGCCATGGCTACACCGACGCGGGCGGCCATGGTGGCGGCGAGCCGGCCGCGGCGCGCGTGCCGCTGGTGCTGACCGGCGCGCGCATCAAACCCGGCGAGCTTGGCGCGATACGCCAGAGCGATATTGCACCGACACTGGCCGCGCTAGCCGGCGGCAGCATCCCCAACGCGTCGCAGGGGTCCGTGCTGTTCGGCGCGCTCGACATCACGGACGCGCAACGAGCCGCCAAGGCGCTGGCGCTCGCCCAGCAGCAGCGTGACTTCGGCGCGGCGTACCTGGCGACCATCGGCGGCCAGTTGAGCGACAACGCGCTGAACGATGCGCTCGTGGCGCGCTCGTCGTTTGAGGTCAAGAACTACGGCAGTACCTACGATCTGGCCAGCCTGAACGTCGTGCAGATCCAGCACGACATCGACGTGGCGCAGACGGCGCGCATCGGGCGGGAGCGCGTGGCGCGGCTGCCGCTTGTGCTGGTGCTTGCCTTCGTGCCGCTGGTCATCTTCTGGTGGCGGCGCGGCCTGCCGCTGGCCGGCGCCGGGCTGATCGCGCTCGGCATGGTGACGGTCCAGCATTTTCTATACTTGCAGGCCGGGCACGCGTACTCGTTCAGTGACGTGCAGGCGATCCCGCTGTTCCTGCGCGGCTTCGCCGAACGCGGCGCGGCAGCCCTTGCGTTCGGCGGCCTGCTGGTCATCATCCTGCACTGGCGCGACCCGAAGCCGTCGCGCACGCGCGTCGCCGTGGCGCTGATCAGCGCGGCCGCGATCGCCGTCTTCTTCCTGGCCGTGCCCGCGCTGTACGGCTACTATCTCAACGGCCTGAACACGGATTGGTACATTGGCGACGTCGGCTGGATGTTCACGTTCGTGTTTGGCCTGGCGGCCATCGCGGCCATGGCCCTGCTGGCTGCGCCGGTGGCCGTCGCGATCGCGCTGGTGTACTGGCTTTCGCTGATTATCGTGCATCGCATCGCGCGGCTGTCGTGGATCCAGCGGATCGGCACGCGCCTGCGCCAGCGGCCCGACACCCCATAATTCTATGCGTATCGCGATTACCGGCGCTGGTGGACAGCTTGGCGTGGCCCTGCAGTCCGCACTGCGCGGCCACACGGTGCTCGCACTCGACCATGCCACGCTCGACACCGGCGATCCGAGCGCGACCGCCGCGCTGATTGCGCTCTTTCCCGAGGCGGTCGTTCACGCGGCCGCGATGACCGATGTGGACGGCTGCGAGCGCGACCCGGCCGCCGCCGAGCGCGCCAATGCGCTGGGCGCGAAGCACGTTGCGCTGGCCTGCGCTGAGTTGAACGCCGCGCTGGTCTACGTCAGCACCGAATACGTGTTCGACGGTCTGAAAGGTGCGCCGTACCTCGAAGACGACGCGACGAACCCGTTGAGCGTCTACGGGCGCACCAAGCTGGCCGGGGAGCGGCACGTCGCCGCCATCGCGCCGCGCCACTACATCGCTCGCACCTCGTGGGTGTACGCGCGCGGGCGGCGCAACTTCGTCAACCGCATCCGGCAACTGGCCGACGAGCGGCCGCGCCTGAGCATCGTCACCAACGAGCACGGCTGCCCGACCTACGCGCCTGACCTCGCCGCCGCGATCGTGCAACTGTTGCGGCACCCGCAGTACGGTATCTATCACCTTGTCAACGAGGGCGCGGTCAGCCGCTACGACTTCGCGCGCGCGATCCTCGGCGAGGATGGCCGCCCGGACTACCCGCTCGACCCGGTCGATTCGTTCCCGCGTGCCGCGAGGCCGCCCGCCTACGGCGTGCTGGCGAACACGCGCGCCGCCGCGCTCGGCATCGTGCTGCGCCCGTGGCGCGCGGCGCTACACGAGGCGTTGGCGGCTTAACTATGTGCAGTGTGTCAGCTAAAACACTCCGGGTGGGGCCAAAATCCCACGCGCCAACCAAACCGTCATTCCGGCACGTAGTTAGCCGGAATCCACGCCCATGTCAGACAATCGGCCAGAGGCAAGTAGCGCCTGCTGGTGGATTCCGGCCAAAACCACGCCGGAATGACGACCGATTGCCTGGGGCTCTTGAGCGAAGGTGCTTCAGGACAGACAAAATCGAGCGTGGTGTGACTATCCACGCGCTTGTTCTATGAGCGGCAACCCGCGCGCATCCATCATCATCCCGTCATACAACGGCATGGCGCATTTGCCGGTCTGCCTCGCGTCGCTGCGCGCGCAGGCTGGCGCGCCGTCGTTCGAGACGATTCTCGTCGACAATGGCTCGACCGACGAATCGGTGGGGTTTGTAGCTCGCGAATTCCCGGCAGTGCGCGTCGTCGCCCTGCCGCGCAACGAAGTCTTCGTCGGCGCGGTCAACAGCGGCATCCGCGCGGCGCGCGGCGAGATCATCATCCTGCTGAACAACGACACTGAGGCCGAGCCAAACTGGCTGGCCGAACTGGTCGGCGCGCTGGACGGCGAGCCGCAGGCCGGCATGGCGGCCTCGAAAATGCGGCTGTTCGACCGGCGCGACACCCTGCACAACGCCGGCGACAGCTTCGGACGCGACGGCCTGCCGGTGAACCGGGGTGTGTGGGAAACCGATGCGGGCCAATACGACAACGACCGCTTCGTGTTCGCGGCGTGCGGCGGCGCGGCCGCCTACCGCAAGACGGTGCTCGACCGCATCGGTCTGTTCGACGACGATCTGATCGCGTACTGCGAGGATGTCGATCTCGGCTGGCGCGCGCAACTGGCAGGCTACCGCTGCGTCTACGCGCCGCGCGCCATCGTCTATCACAAGCTGAGCGCGACCGGCGGCGGCAAGCTGGCGAGCTACTACGTTGGGCGTAACGTGCTCTGGGTGCTGGCGAAGAACCTGCCGGATAGCCTGTGGCGCAAGTACCGCGGGCGGATCATCGCCGCGCAACTGCGCATCGCGCGTGATGCATTGCTGGCATGGCGCGGCGAGGCCGCGCGCGCGCGCCTGCGCGGCCAATGGGATGGCCTGCGCGGCCTGCGGGGCATGTTGGCCAAGCGCAAAGCGATTCAGGCCGCGCGCGTCGTGGACGACGGGTACATCGACAGCCTGCTAACATAAGAGACCCTTCGGGTTTTTGAAAACCCGAAGGGTCTGCTACTCGCCACATGGCATCTGCTTAATGCGGAATCTCATCGCCCTGGCAGGTGGAATGTCTCTGCCCTGCTATTGTGCAGCCCAGAGAAATAGCGGTAGGGTTCGGCGCTATGTCAGGTTTTGTTGTTCTACGCCATAGGATGTCTCGCCCTCAACCCTTATTGTGAATGTTATCTACTCTTTAACCTCGAGGCGATCCACCTGTATCTGCGAACCGTTGCAGTCAGGCACATTGCTGAGTAGTGTGCCATATAGATGAACGATCCTGCCGCTATCGCGCTGCGCCTGGATCTGGGACCTTATCGCCGGGTCCATGGAGTCAATGCCAAAGGAGATCACCCGTCCCAAGTCCCTCCGCTCGAAACAGTCATCAAACTGTGCGCCAGGCTTGTTGCTCTTGATGATCCCCCACCAGTCAGCTATCTTCTCTGGCGTACCGGGTGTCACGAAACTGCCTGGGATACTTCCTCCTGTGCCGCCACCACTTGGTATTGCGGTTGGGACAACGGCAAAGGCAGGTGTTGGGCTTTTTTGTGCTGCCCGGCCACACTCTCCCCGGTAATAGGCCCACTCGTCACAGGTGCTGCCATCCGGAAAAACACATATTCCGTTTTGGCTGCCATCGGCAGCAGTGCGAAATTCGAGTGTGTTCCCTTTCTGTATGCAATAGACCGAGGCAGGATTCGGCATAGACGCTTGAGGCATGTCCGTTGCAGCAGCATCGGGTGCCGACTGCGTCTGGGGCGCTGTGCAGGCTGTCAGCGCCATCAAAATGATTGTGAATGTAAAGATCCTTTTCATTTTTTCTTTCTTTCTGTTGTTCCTGATTCTTGAAAACTCTATTTTTCTTCGATTTCCCGTGGATTTGCCCATGTCAAGTGCTGTGACGCGGCACGAACGTATTCGCTTGCTGCGCCGGCACGGCGGCGCTGCGGCGCAGCATGACGATTCCCACCCAAGCAGACCATACCATCATACCCGGCCCGAAAATCATAAACATGATCTCTGCTAAAGCGGGAATCATCGTGAGGATACCCGCGATACCGAGAAACACGCCCAGGTAGCCAGGCGCCCTGGTAAGCCCTCTCGTTCGCAACGCGGCCAGGCTGAGTAGCAGCACCCATAAGCTGCGTACCAGTGCCGTCCATGCCGCCGCCGCTTGAGCCGTGTCGTTGCCATAGAGATTGGCGACTACGCCGAGGTTATGGAGCATGAGGTTGCCGGTGCCAATGATCAGTCCCGCCCAGATAAACCCGAAAACCGTAGCCGTCTGCATCAATGCCGGCGAGCCAGCCTTCAACCGCTCGTAAAGCGCCAGCACCATGATCACCAACGTGATGGCTGACCCCCAATAAACGATCAAATTCCACAGGTACACGAGGGTCTGGTTGTCGGCCAGAAACTTCAGGACCTGATCAGGCGCGGCGTCCAGAAGGGGAAACATCAAGGTGAAGCCCAAGACCATGCCCACCACCAAGGCTGCGGCGTGACCCAGTGCCGCAATGCCGCCCCACTTCTGCAAGTTGTTCATTTTCAGGCTCCTTTTGTGGAAAGATGTTGCTGAGTTTCATAAGCAGCGTGCGCCAGCGCCGAAGGTGTGCGGCGGCCGACAATGGCCGGCGCTTCGTGGATCAACTCGTCGTTCTTAAGAGCCTCGACCATGAATAGAGCGTAATCCACGCGGCGCGTCATATTGCTTTCCAAGATGGGATCACCCACGTGCCGACTCCACACGGGCAGGCCCTGACTCTCGCCCTCTTCAAGGTCGCTCCCACGCACGACCGTCCAGCGGGTTGGGCTGGCAAATACCCGTTGGCAGGCTTCCACCTGGTCATCAATTTCCACGGCACGCAGCAACTTTCCGATCCATCCAGCGGCTTTGAGGGCTGCCTTGAAGGTGGAGGAGTACACATCCTGGCCGTCGCGCGTGATGTGCCAGCCGCAGGAAAAGATCAGGCGCGCTCCCGGTTGGGCGTAGTCGAGTACTGCCTGGGCCGTTCCCGATGAATACTGTTGAACCCCCCAGGGGATCAGCACGGTGAGGACCCCGTCGCAGCCAGCGACAGCCTGCTGAATCACCTGGCGGTCGTTTGTCGCACCGGGAATGAGTGTGATGCGCCCTTTGAACGCCTCGAGTTTGTTCACGCTGCGCTCCCGGCAGACTCCGACCACCGCATGTCCCCGATCCAGAGCGTGCTGTACCATGTAAGTACCGAGCTTTCCAGATGCCCCAATGATGCAGATTTTCATCTCTTTCTCCTTGTCAACAGCGTGCACTTTAGATGTGCCAATTTATACTTAGGCGCCTTGTCGCAATAACTTGCTGCATTTATGCGACGCGCGCGTTAGTCCACGGGCAGCGGTATATACGGATCGACCATTGCTGATGGCTTGATGGCCGCCTGCCTCGTTTTCCGATGGTAAAACGCAGTCGCAAAACAGTATCAACTTATATTGACGGGCTGCCTTAGTTTCTGGACTTTGGCAACGAACTGACTCAATACAGAACTGCTGCGCCGGCGTGAGGGCGCACGAACAGGACCTCTCCGCGCGAGTGGATCAAGACGCGATGCAGCGGAAGGGGTGGTTGACGGTTTAGGGCGGCAGCAACATGGCGACGAGCTCGGCATCGCTGAGCCCGGAGCGAACCAGGGCAGCGATGTGACAGACCGTGTGTCGCACATGGGCGGCTTGATGCGTGCGCAAGACATCGCCCAAGGGTTGCAACGTGACCTTGGGGTCGGTCAAGAGCGGTGCGACGCGCTGGGTTTGCACGAAAGCATAAGCGGCAAAGACCAGCGTGTGCCAGCGCAGGATGGCCTCGAGCGACTGCACGCGAAAGTCGCTCAGGCCGAAGCGCTCCTTCAAAAACCAATTGTCGACTTCCGCCTGCCAGCGATAGCCGTAGTACTTCAGGATCGTTCGGACGTGCAAGCTGGTGTCCGAGCACAAGAAGTACGCGGGATGTGTATCCCGCTGTTTGCGTTTGGAGATGATCGCTACCACCGGTTGGGGGTAGCGGCGCAGTTGGCCGATGTGGTATCGGGTTTGATAGGTGCGACTGCGCTTGGCTGAGCGCACCACCACGCGGGTGATGCGTTGGTAGCCCAGATGCGGCCACCAGTGGCAGAGCGGACGGCCAGACAGATTGCGATTGGAGCGCGTCGCACAGATGAAGTGCCAGCCGTGCGCGCGAATGTAGTTGAGTAGCTGCTGGTTGTCGTACCAGGCATCGAACAAGACGTAGACCCGACAGGCGGGCGGCAACTGTGGTGCTACCTCGTCCAGCATCTGCTCGACGAGCGCCACCAGTTTGTGGTAGGTCAATTTCTCGGCAACGGCGCGCCCGCGATTGAGACGTTTGACCACCTTGACGGGCAGATACAACCGCCAGGCCAAGCAGAATTGGGCTGGACCGATTTGCAGCGAGAGCGTCACGTAGCGGGAGCTGTTGGTGCATTTGCCCCGCTGCCGCCGTTGCGTCACATGATCGTACTGCAAACTGACCGCTGCCAGGGCCTGCGTCGCAACATCTTTCGGGCAGAGCGCATCGTCGATCTTGAGGAACAGCAGGCGCCAGCCGGTTCGCGTCTGAAGCTGCACGACCAGCTTCAACAGGCACAGCGTCACGCCCTTTTGAAGCGCCTGATGGTCCCAGGGGCTGGCGCGGAAGAAGTCGGCCAGCGCAAACTCGTCGGCGTGGGGCAGTCGCAGCAGGCCCGTCAGGTGTCTGAGTGTCTTGTGTTTGCTGCCGCTGACCATCAGCGCTTCGATGAAATTGAGGGCATGCCGCTGCTGCGCAGGCGAAAAGTTGAGCAGCAACGGCACCAGAAAGTTGCATAATGACTCGGTTTGCGCGAAAATCCAGGTTGGCATCGGACTTCTCCTTCTTGATAGTGTGGCTTCAGCAACCAACACTTTAGGCGAAATCCGATGCTATTTCAATTTACGCTAACCCTTGCCAAAGTCCAGTTAGTTTGTGTCGGTCTTGGCAGCCCCGGAAGCGACTGCCGGTGAATTGACCCCTTTCGCGATCAGCCAGACCGCGAAAACAATCTCTTGCAGGGCAAGTAGAAAATCCATGTAGACCGATGTCATTAGATCGATAGAGCGGAACATAAACAAGCAGCTTGCCACGATGGTCACCGCAGTTCCAACAAGACCCCAACCTGCTAACCAACGCGGGGCGAGTTTCATTTGATACAGCAAATAGTAAAACATCAGGCCGCCCATACTCAGAACCAGAATCACGCCTACGTGATTGACCAAATCGCGTCCCGTCCGCAATAGTTCACCGATGGTTTGAAAGTGGGATGAAACAGGAGCCCCAGCTTTGACAAACTCCTGGCTTAAAGTCAACAGCAAGAGCAAGATGATGACCCCAATCACATTAAACGCCGCCGCAACTAGCCTGGACCCAACATATCCCAGCGCCAGGCTTTCATTATGTTTTTTCAAGATCGGATACAGCGTAATCGCCATGCCCACATGCGCCGCTGTCATCAGGAATTGGAAAAAGGCCCCTGAATTAACCTGGCTTGCATTGGCTGAAATTTGAACCAGATAATCGGGAATGTCTATGACAGGAACCACGCTAAACACCCCAGCGATGATCCCCAGAAAATACAGCGCCCCAGCCAGAATGGCAGTCTTTCTGTTTGTGTCCATTTTTTCTCCTTTTTGAACGATATGGATGAGTTTCTGTGAATTGGACTTGGATGAAACAGCGATCGCCATCCGATTGTGTCCACTTATTAAGATTGGCTCATCCCTAAAGTTAGTGCAGGGAGATTGACAACATCCGGTCAAGGCGGTACGCTCTGGACATGGACTTTCCATTACTTGACATATGCGACGACGATCTGGGTGAGGTCTGGCTGCGCAAGCACTTTCATCCGCGCGGCCTGCGCTGTCCGAAGTGTCACGCGACCGTGAAGCACGCGCGGGACTTCGGGCGTACCGGCCGTAGTCAGCTCACGCGCTATCGCTGTCGTGACTGTTAGATGGTGTACACGCTCTTTGCGGGCACAGTGTTTGCACACAAGCAATTGCGCCCGGCCCAAGTGATTCTGTTGTTGCGCGGGGTCTGCAAGGGCGAATCCACAGCGACTATGTCCCGCGAATTGTCCCTGGCCTATGATACGGTCCATCATCTACGCCAACAGCTCCACCGGCAAGCGATGCAGTTACAACCGACTACACCGCTGCCGGATGACATTACTGAAACCGACGAAATGTTTCAGAATGCGGGGGAAAAAAGGCGAGAAACACAGCGATCCACGCGATCCCCCACGCCGCCGCGCCAACAAACAAAGAGGCCACGGCACCTACGAGAATGACCGCCCGCCCATCATCGGTACGGTTGGTCGCGATAGCGGCCAAGTGCGTCTGCGTGTCGCGAAACATACCGATGGCAAAACCTTAAAGCGCCATGTGGCTCAATTCACCCGGCCCGATACCGTAGCCAATACCGATGAATGGCAGGGCTACAATCCGATCGAACGCCAACGGCGGACGGTCAACCATGGTGAACACGAATGGGCGCGCGATGATGATGGTGATGGCATGCGCGAGGTCCATATCAATACGACCGAAGGCATGTGGACGGGCACCCGCAATTTCCTACGACCCTTTCGCGGTGTCCACAAGGATCACCTGGAGGGCTATATCGCGATGTGCGAACACAGCATCAACCTGAAACGGATCACGCCGCACTTCATCGCCGCCCTTGTCCGTTGCACATAGTTTAGGGATGAGCCTTAAGATTTATTCCACGAGCATTTACATGTAGTTGAACGGGGAGAGGGAGGGCTGAAGACCCTGCCTCCCCCCTATTGCAAATCTATGCCGCACTCAAAAGCTCGTTCGTGGCTTTCTTGCCCGGATCACTGCGCAGCATGACGATCCCGAGCCAAACGAACCAGACGATGAGACCCAGTGCATTGACGGACAACACGGCATCGGAGGCCGTGAAGACATAGAGGATGCCTGCTAGACCAACCAGCACGCCAAGATAGTTCAGCAGCCTGGGAAGCGCCTTTGCCTGCAAGGCCGCCCAACTCAGCAGCAGAAACCAAAGGCCGGTGACTATCGTTTCCCCGCCGCCTGCGCCCAAACCGGTGGCCACAGAGTCGAGCGTCAACCAGACCGTCGCAGCTTGAGCCGGATTCTGGCCGAAGAGTCTGACGACTGTGTTCAGGCTGTTGATCTCGAGTGCGCCGAGCAAGATGACCAGGACAGCGTAGATCAACGTGAAGACGCGCACTGCCGGAGCCAGCACGGGCGAGCCGGCCTTCAATCGCTCATAGAGCGCCAGTGACAGGAAGATCAGACACACGCCGAGGGTCAACCAGATGATCTGATACCACAGGCGCATTACAGCCTGGTTGGCCGCAAGAAAGGCCACGTACTGGCCCGGATCACCTTTGGAGTCGCCACCTTTGGGCAGCAGCAAGGTCACATACACCACGAGGCCCAGGATGTTCGTCGCTCCCCCGATCAATGCGGCGATGCCGCCCATCTTCTGTAAGTTTTTCATTTTTTCTCCTTTTTGAACGATATGGATGAGTTTCTGTGAATTGGACTTGGATGAAACAGTGATCGCCATCCGATTGTGTCCACTTTTTAAGGTCAATTCCACGAGCATTTACATGTAGTTGAACGGGGAGAGGGAGGGTTGAAGATTCTGCCTCCCCCCTATTGCAAATCTAAGCTGCCCTCAAAAGCTCATTTGGCGCTGTTTTCGCAGACAGAGAAGCGACTGCAGACGGATTGAATCCTTTGACGATCAGCCATACTGCTAGAACCATTTCTTGCAAACCTATGGGGATCTGCAAAACGTCGCTGATCGGCGATGTGGGGCCGGAAAAGCCGAACATCACCAACAGGTAAGTTGCTAAAGTCATGATGTCCCCAATGATGCCCCAAACAGATAACCATCGAGGAACAAGTTTGGATTTAAACAACAGATAATAAAACATTAACCCGCCCAGGGAAAAAACGATCATCCCATAAACTTGAAGCTCCTTTGTTTCATACAACACATTGGCCAAAACCTGTAAATTGGAAGCATCCGGGCTTCCGGCTTGATATACCTGGCTGAGCGGCAGCAGCAGCAACCAGCTGACAAAGGAAACCAGGTAGAAAACGGTTTCAAGTGCCCCCCTGAAAACAACATACCCAAGTGCAAGAATTCCATCGTATTTTCTTAAGACGGGGTATGCTATAACAGGAATCATGGCAAGTGCCAAGGCTCCCGTTAGTATAAACAGTGCTCCCAATGTGATTGGGTTTCCATTGGCAGAAATACTGGCCAGAAAATCCTGGGAACTTCGGGTGGATCCCGTAACAACACGGGTTAGGATGTGAGTAATTGTTCCGATGATGAACAACCACCCCACCATTCTTGCGATATTTTTGTTTGTATTCATTTTTTTCTCCTTTTTTGAACAGTATGGATGAGTTTTATTGAATGGTCCCAGTTACTGCATGGGATTAAACTTGTTGCTCATGTTTTGCAGGACTGGCAATCCAGCGTCATTTTCAGGATTGCCAGTCTTACTGTGCGTAAAATCAATCCGTTATTCTGTTTTGGCAAACAGGGCAGCGATCGCAGATGGATTGAATCCCTTCACGATAAGCCAGACCCCCATGACCATTTCCTGTGGCATCAACACCATTTGCAAATACAACCCAATGCCGTTATCTAGGCGAAAGAAATGCAACAGGGCGTAAGCCATATAGGGAACCACGCCGATCAAGCCCCAGACGGACAACCAGCGGGGAATCAGCCGGGTGCGGTAAAACGAGATATCAAGACACGTAGTCCCGATAAGAAATAAGATGACCCCGGCCGGCGCAAGGATGTCCAGAAACTGATACACGACCTTTATCATGGATTGCAAAGCAGCCGAATCAGCGCCGGTGGCGACGTATTCTTTTCCAAGAGTGAACAAGGCTACGAAACCGAGCGTCATCGCAAAATAATAGGCGCCTTCCAGCGCTCCACGGAAAAGCAACATGCCTGCCGCAAGTTCCTTGCTGTCTTTCCTGAAGATCGGGTACAGGAAAACCGTCATCGCAGCAAGTGAAATCCCCATCAAGAGGATTAAAAACGAACCGCCGACAAGCCGGGACGGATCGGCAGCGAGGATGCTCAACAAATCCGGACCAGAGAGTGGTTTGGCTTGTACGATCGAAGAAATCACCTCACCACCAACGACAGCACTTAGAAACGCAATGACCGTCCCCAGGATGTAGAGGACGCCTGCCATTACTGCATTCTTTCTGTATGTATTCATTTTTATTCTCCTTGTTGTGATTGATTTAGCGTAAACAAGCCGCCTACGCCTATTTATGGTTTGACATCTGACGCATCCGCCTGGCCGGGTTCGACAGGACTGACCGAGACCAATGGCATGCCTAAATCACGCACTCTTTTGAGCAGCCCATGCAATGCGGACTGGTCAATTACCGGGCCGGTTAAAAGCGTATCGCCGTCCTCTTCCAGCGTGATGGTCAAGCCGCCAAACCAGTCTGTCCATTGAGAACCCAAATGGCCCTTGAGCCTGATCTGATAGACCACGGGTTGACTTGGTTCAGATCTTGCAGCGAGTTCGTTTGACATTATCCTAACCCGCCTCTCAAGCGCTAGCCGGACGCTTTGACAGCGAGCGCTGAGGGGGTCTGGCAGCCTACGATCGCCGGCGCCTCGTGAACGAGTTCGTCATCCTCCAGGGCTGCCACCATGAAGAGGGCATAATCCACGCGGCGGGTCATGTTGCTCGCGAGGATAGGGTCGCCTACGTGCCGGCTCCACACCGGCAATCCCTGGCTCTCGCCCTCTTCAAGGTCGCTCCCGCGCACGACCGTCCACCGGGTGTCGCTGGCAAACACCCGCCGACATGCTTCCACCTGGTCGTCAATGTCAATGAGGTGGGTCAGCCACCCAAGAAGGCGAGCGATCTTTTCGTCTCTTTTCAGAGATGGTGGGTACACATCTTTGCCGTCTCGCGAAATATGCCAGCCGCAAGAGAATATGAGGCGCGCGCCCGGTCGCGCGTAGTCGAGTACCGCCTGGGCCGTTCCCGATGAATAGTGGTTAGCCCCCCAAGGGACCAACACGGTGAGTACCCCGTCGCACCCTGCGACCGACTTCTTGATGACTTGGGGGTCGTTCGTAGCCCCGGGAATGACGGTGATGCGCCCTCTGAACGCGTCAAGCTTGCCGACGCTGCGTGCTCGACACACGCCAACCACCTCGTAGCCCCGGTCAAGCGCGTGCTGAACCATGTACTGCCCGAGCTTCCCGGATGCGCCCACGATACAAACTCTTTTCATTGCGACCTCTATTTGCGGTGGCAAACAACAGTCTGCGCCACTGGCTCGATGTACAAGCATCATATCTGCAACAGAGTGTCAGCGTACAGACACGATGGTGTTGCTTGGAGGTGTTGTTTTGAATTATGGGGGGGGGGAGAATCTTGAGGAATACGAACACTTACAGTTACAACAAACCTAGCTCGCGGGCGCGGGCTATGGCTTCAGTGCGGCGTTGCACTTGCAGTTTGTCAAAGATTCTGCGGTTGTGCCCCTTGACCGTGTCCAAGGCGAGGAAGAGTCTCTCGCCAATTTCACGATTCGAGAGTCCCTGGGCAACGAGTTGGAGTACTTCTAGCTCGCGTTGGCTCAACGGCTCGATCAGAGGCTGGGCAGAGGGCAGATAAGATTTGTTTTCACCCTTCGGCTTCTCAGCTTCAAATACCGCCAGCAGCTTACCGGCATAGTCCGGCATAATCCCACAGGCAACCGCATCGGACAATAATCGAGCCATCGGGGCGCCTTCGTCGACAAAGACACGGATGAAGCCGCCCGGCTCGGCCAGCGCCAGCGCGTCACCCAGCAGTTGCACCGCCCTATCTTTTTCCCCATGTGCGTGGTAAGCGACCGCCTGTAGAACCTTCGTCTTAAGCCGCTCATCCGCCCAACCCTTGGCTTCCATTTGTTGGCGTAATGGCTCCAGCGCCGCCAGTGCTGCGGACGTGTCTCCCTGGGCCAGGAGTACCCGGGCTCGGCTGATGGGGAGTTCGTGCGTTTGAGCCAGATCAGCGGCTGCGTCAAGGTTACCTTGTCTTAGCAGCACCATTACCTGTGCGGCAGCAACTTCAGGGATGCGATGCACAAAGTTATACTGGCGCGCGGACTGATCGGCCTCCGCTAACATGGCGGCCGCGCCAGCCACGTCTCCTCGGGCAAGTTTCAGGCGGGCAAGAAACACCTCACAGATAACGAATCTATCAGCCGCACGATCATACTGCCGCGCTAGTTGAAGGCTCTGCTCCCCGTACTGTTCTGCGGCATCCAGGTCGTTCCATTCATAGAATATGCGAGCCAGGCCAATAAACTCTTGATCAGCATTCAGAGGTGACTGATCACTAAGCAGTTGCAGGGAGCATCGGTAGGTTTCGGCCGCCTGATAAAGCTGGTTTTCAGATTCCTGTACATTGCCCAAGCCGGTTGTAGCTGATGCGGTGAGGTAGACATTCCCAGATGCTTGTCTGATAGCTTTGGCTTCGGTATAGGCCTGACGGGCCGCGGCTCGGTCCCCCTGGAGCTGGTAAGCAAACCCCAGCGTCCGGAAAGCTCTACTGCGGAAAGGCAGGTTATCGGGGTGCAGGTACTCCAGGGCGCGGTGCGCCTGGGTGATCATGGCTTCCGGCTGGTAGTGGGCGAGCGCCAACGTGGCTCTTACGGCGGCAATTTGTCCAATCAGGTCGCGGGTCTTGTCATCGAGATCGGCATTTTGCAAAGCTTTTTCAGCCGCTTGCAGTTTCTCTTCCACACCGGTTATCTGTCCAGCATTTAGCGCCAACGTGGCAGATCTCACCCACAACCAGGGCCTGGCATCCAATAAGGTCTTTGGCAGCGAATCCAACCAGTCGAATACGGTTGTCACCGCGGCGCGTGAGTGCTGGGGGATCCCCCCTCCAATAATCAGCCGCTCGGCGCGTTCAATGTCATTGGCGGCAGCCGCATGGTGGAAGGCTTCGATCTCCAGGGCATTGTCTTCGTACCACTGGCTGGCACGGATGTGGTATTCGGCCACGTCCCTCCCCTCATCCCCTGTAGACGAGTCGGTGCTCTGGTGCAGTCGCTGCCGCAGCAAATCAGCAAAGAGATGATGATAGCGGTACCAACGCCGCTCGTTATCCAGGGGGATGATGAACAGGTTGGCGTGTTCGAGATATTCCAGGGTTTCTTGCCCGGAAGCAGAGGGGGCGAGGAGAACGGCATCACACAGGGGACCGCACATGCGGTCGAGGATTGATGTGCGCAGCAAGAAAGTCTGGACGCTTTCGGTCTGCTGTTGCAGAACCTCTTCAACCAAATAGTCCAGCACGAAATGGTGGCTGCCGGTGAAAGATTTGATGAAACTGGCGGCGTCTGATCGCCCCTGCATGGAAAGGGCGGCTAATTGCAGGCCGGCGATCCAACCTTCAGTGCGGGCTTCCAGTGCGGCGATGTCTTCCTCGGAGAGGTTCAGTCCCATCATTTGGTTGAGAAAGTCGGCGGCTTCGGAGGTGGTAAAACGCAAATCAGCGGCGCGCAGTTCGGTCAATTGACCCCGGACGCGCAACCGGGACAGGGGTAAATGTGGATCCTCACGGGTGGTGATGACTAGGTGCATCTGTGGTGGCAGGTGCTCGAGCAGAAAGGTGAGCGCGTTGTCTACTGGTTTGGAATCAATAATGTGATAGTCGTCAAGGACGAGGATGAAATTGTCCGGGATGGTGGCGATTTCATTGAGCAGGGCTGTCAGAATCGATTCGATTGGCGGTGGCTGAGGGGATTGGAGCACACCTAACACCCCTACTCCAATATTCGCCGCCATCCCTTCGACGGAGTCCATCCTGAGCGAAGTCGAAGGACTCAGGGCAAGCGTCTGCAAAGCCGCGATGAGGTAAGTCAGAAAGCGTGTGGGGTCGTTATCCCCTTCGTCCAGTGACAGCCAGGCCACCGGTTGCCCGCAACTGGCGACCCATTCGCTGACCAGCGTGGTTTTGCCAAAGCCGGCGGGGGCCGAGACGAGGGTCAGTTTGCGGTGCAGCCCGTCGTTCAGCCGCGCGAGCAGACGGGGGCGCAGGACCACTTTCGGGCGCGGCGGGGGGATATACAGTTTGGTGGCTAAAATTGGCGTAGACACAGATCGATTATAGGAAACTTATCTCACTGCCGTCAACTTCGATGCTGTGTTCACAGCAATTCCCATTTTGGCTTTGGACGGGTACTTTCCAATGCCGGCTTGCTATGAACTGGCCCCCTGGTGCTTATCACGCAAGCTGGCTCGACAAGAAAGCGGGGTTGCCCTCCCCCCGACCCCCTCCCAACAAAGTGTATGGACCGGAGACATGGTTTACACTCGTTCGGGGACATAGGTTACATGGCCAGTGGTGCTGTGCGTGCGTAGATTGAGGCTGCCCAGCGCATGCTGGCAGAAATACACGTGCCACTCGTCCTCCGCCAGCAGA